>JAZUHA010000386.1:0-5267 GCA_045641485.1 Acutalibacteraceae bacterium | reverse complement strand
TTATTTCGTAATTTCAGGCAATCGGCGCAAACACCTTTAAATATTATATCGTGGTCCGTTATTTTATATCCGCGAGAATCTTCCACAAGCGATACAATATCTTCAAGGTACTTCATCCCAACATCGTCAAACCTTCCGCACACACTGCATTTTATATGATAGTGTCCCGTTAAATTATGGTCGTATCTGTCCGGAGCGGATGGCGAGGTACATTTGCGTACTTTGCCCATATCGCTTAGCTTTTGCAAATTTCTGTACACTGTAGCGCGGCTTATTGACGGGTATGTTTTTACAATTTCCGCATACACCTCATCCGCTGCAGGATGATTTTTCAGTTTTTTTACTGCTTCAAGCACCATAGTGCTTTGCTTAGTGTTACGAGTAGCCATATTTTCTCCTCCATATTGAATATTTATTTTCCTGTCAAGGGACAATCAAGCTTTATCATAAACACACCGCTTCTCAAAATTTGTTTTATTATAGCAAACATAGGTATTAAAATCAAGGCTTTTTTGGAATGAGTTCGATACATCACCGGGCTCATTCCTGTTTTTCATAAAAATACACCGCCAAAAGTTTATAACCTTTGGCGGTGTAAATAAACTGATTGCCTTTTTCAATCCATATACTTTTGCGCAAATTCTATAATTGGGGTGCAATCCTCTAAGCAGTGGGGGTGATGCCCGCAATTTTCTTTTGCGACGATTTCAATCACACCGCCATGCTCTTTATAATATTTTTCCAATATGGCGCCGTTTTCACAATACGGAACAACATCGTCAACTGTGCCGTACACAAGAAAAATAGGGATGTTCTTATTATATAAATCAGGAATTTTATCTATTGGGTGTTCCCGATAGCATATAAGCTCCGACACACTCATATTTCTATTTTCTAAGAATTCTTCCATCATATTAGAGTGCCCTATGCCAAAATCTGCAGGACAAGAAAGCATATTCATTACAGGAGCGTCTAAATAAAGTGCCGATACATATTCAGGGTATTTTGCGGCAAATTTCACTGCAATCATACCACCGCAACTCATACCAACAGGAATACACTTTTTATATAATCCGTATTCACTGATTATATAGTCGGCAAAGCGCTTCTTTCTGTCAATATCCTCGTCCATACACCAACGAGTTATGTTTTCCACATAAGCTACATGCCAACCACGTTTAAGCATTTCTGTTTCAAACTTTGGAAAGGCGTATAAATACTCCGTTTTATACAACCATTTGCCGTTTTTATCTTCTTCTTTAGGAAAAATTACGGCGGCATTTTTGCCTTCAAATTCAAAATCTATACGCTTAAATCCATACCAATCAGACTCTGTCATTTTTATCATCCAATCTGTTTAAGCCCGAACACGGTTTATTTCGTTGTAAAAAGACAAGTAGAAACTTTCCTTCTTTGGCAATTCACTTTCTACTCAATGGTTAAAACAGAAGAAAAGCCTGTTATTTCAAATATCTCGTTAATTGTATCGTTAACATTCTTGATTACCATCTTACCCTGCTTTGCCATAGTCTTTTCCGTAGCTAAAAGAACACGAAGTCCCGCCGAAGAAATATACTCCAATTTTGCGAAATCAAGCACAAGCTCGCTGATACCGTCTATTATTTCGCCGATATACTTTTCAAGCTCGGGTGCCGTAACAGTGTCAAGCCTGCCTTCGATTGAAATAACCGCATTGGCTCCGTTAACGTTTTTACTAAGATTCATCTTATTCTCCTCCGATATATTATAAAAATTTACTTGAATGAATACACATCACCAAAGTCATTTTGATTATAGCATACTTTTTTTTTAATTTCAACATCTATTTTAATTAATTTTTATATTTTTCTTGAAAAATGTCTTGACAATCAACGCATATTTTGCTATAATTCTATAGTCGCAAGTGCGGGTGTAGTTCATTGGTAGAACACCAGCCTTCCAAGCTGGATAGGTGGGTTCGATTCCCATCACCCGCTCCATCTTTTTGTGCCTGTAGCTCAGTTGGATAGAGCAACTGCCTTCTAAGCAGTAGGTCCTGGGTTCGAATCCCCGCAGGCACGCCATATGGTGGGTATAGCTCAATTGGTTAGAGCGCTAGATTGTGGCTCTACAGGCCCAGGGTTCGAGTCCCTGTATCCACCCCACAAATCATCTGAGTTGCACTCAGCAATAATATGTTGGGCTGTAGCCAAGTGGTTAAGGCACCAGACTTTGACTCTGGTATTCGAAGGTTCAAGTCCTTCCAGCCCAGCCAATATATGGGCCATTAGCTCAGTCGGCAGAGCACTTGACTTTTAATCAAGTTGTCCGGGGTTCGAATCTCCGATGGCTCACCAAAGCGAAAACCGCTATATGTTCGGGTTTTTCCCAATATATAGCGGTTTTTTCATATTTTCAATTCATCAAAATCAATCATAATTTTATAAATTAAATCATAATTTTGTTGTCAAACTGTTGTCAAATCGTTGTCAAAATTATTATGTCAACCACTCTTATTTCCCGGTCACGTACTTAACGGCATTGCGCACAAGCACCATTGCTTCGGCTCTTGTAATATTGTCGTTAGGTCTTGCGTTTCCGTTCTCGTCGCCGTGCATAATGCCCATATTCTTAAGCTCGCCCGCAATCTTTTCTGCCCAATGTCCTTCCATATCCTTAAAATATGCCATAATCTTTTCCTCCTTTATCAGCGGCAGTAAATTTTCTTCAAACGCTTTTCTTGTATTGCCCCCGAAAAATCCCGTTCCGGGGCAAGTCTTAACGCTTTTTCCCTTTATGTACGTTCCGAGGCTTTTTCCGTCCGATGTAAACCAGGCGTGATATACAATGCCCGTTTCCGCATCAATCTTAAACTTGTCGCAAATTATACGGCAAAGTCTTACTATAGCGTTTGCCTGTGCTTCCTTTATAACCTCGCTGTCAAAATCGCCTACGCATTCAACGCAAATTGCGCCTGTGTTTGCTCCGTATATCCCGGCAGGGTTTTCTTCAAGGCTTCTGCCGGTTACGATTTTCCCGTCCGGGAATACCGTAAAGTGCTGTGCAATATCATTCCAGCCGTTGTTATATATGTGGCTGTTTCGCATACCTATTTGCATACTGAGATGGTTTGCCCCGGTAAATTGTTTATAGCTCGGCGAATATGTATGATGCAGCTGCAGTTTTGTTATGCTTCGCTTCACGCTTAATCCTTTTATGTAGTTTTCAAACTCCTGCAAGGTTAAAACCTTATCCATTTTCACACCCTCTATCATATAAAATTTCGAAAAGCTTTTCGCCTTCTTTTTGTAAATTGTGTCGGTACCGTCGTGGTCGCAATACAATATGCTGTCGTCCTCATACCCCACAACGCATACCGCGTGCTTGTCGCCAACCTTTGTGGTAATGCCCATAATAGGCATACCGCATTCAAGCAATGCCTTGTAATCCGTGCTTTGCCTGTAGCCTGTAATACGGTAATAGGATGCCATTGTATCGAGCTTGTCTATATCCGCCCTGCCGTTGATTACTTTGCCTATCTCCGGAAACTCTCCGTAATCGGTGCAATACTCTGTAGGCACACTTCCTTTTATAAGCGAATTGTCAAGGGCGGTCTTCTCTGCCATACCGCCCTTGTTTTTCCCGTTGTGGTTATTGCGCACATAGAAATATCCTTTCGACATCTCTGTATCTATGCCGTATTGTCTTAGCCATACTTCAATTATTTTTGTAACTGCACAGGCTACGCAGCTTCCTACATTTGTGCCGTCTTTATCTTGGCAGAAGGCTTTCGGCATATACTCTTTACTTACTATGTACTTACTCATCACCCTTTAATGCCTCCAGCATATCCTTAATCTTTTTGGGATATCGCACCCCCATAAGCCCTGCATTTTCCAATATGCTCAACCCTTCATTAGCTGTAAAAAACGCCACCGCTATATTTCGCACTACATCCGTACATGCAATTTTATCAATTCTCACGCACATCCCCACCAAAAACAATTCGCATATTTTCTTTGCAATTCCGCGAAAGCCTATAACGCTTGACGCCCTGCCGGATTTTGTTTTGTTGCTTTTATGGAAAATCAAGGCAACGCTCATTCCGGTAAGGTAGTCAATTATCATAAATATCAGCAATGTATAAAGCACCGCATCCTTACCGCCCAAAAAATGTATTATCACACCTGCCGCGGTCGATACCGCCAATAAAAACGATGTTTTCATTTTCTTTGCCTCCCTACCTGTATTTAATTATCATATTGCTTGGCGTAACCGTAGTCCCTATCGATACAGTATTTGTTCCCTGACTTAATGCAATCGGGGGTAATACTTTGCTCGTTTCCACTCCGCCTATTACTGCTTTTTGGTTTTTATAATCTATGTAGTCGTTTTCGTCTAAAGGCTGTTCTGTATAGATATTGGTTGTATTGGTGCCACAAGAAACCGGAATTTTATAACCATATGGTTCAAAAGATGTTTTTGCATTTCCAAGAGTTACCCATACTCGTAGCGTCGTGTTTAAATCAAGACTTTGACCATAACGTATCCATATGTTCACTATATTTTTAGATGCGCGTATTACATTATTATAACCGCCTGCAATATGAGTACCATCGTCGTATTGAATTATAATGTAAGCTGGAGCTTCTACCTCATCCGAATTTATTCCAACATAGAAATCAGTATTAGCCGGTATTACTACTTCTTCTGATATTAAAGGCGGCTTTCCAGAAGTAATCGCTAAATAAAATTCATGAAATAAACTTATAATGGTAAAAACACCTGGTCTAGTGTGACCTCTTACCGCTATTTCTCCATTTTTACTACTTACATAAACATTCGAATATGCATCGGATATGGTTCCTTCCTGATTGGGAATTGATATAATATTATTGCTTTTATTTCCAACACCACCACTCGCACCATATATTTTATAGTCTGTTGCATTGCCTTCCTTTGCATTTGTTATTGTAATCGGTGGAACACCGCTGACAGTTTTGCAGTTTTCCCATATGCTGTTGTTTCCGAGCATAACAGATGCAATTTGATTTGTGCCTATCTTTACATCTGCAATATTGCCTGTACCTAATTTAATCACGCCGTTCCCTCCTTAATAAAGTACAGTGTGTTGGCGTCCTTGGATGTAATCGCATCATACTGTGCTTGAGTTCCGCTCCAAAGCTTCAATCCGCCAAGGTCTGCGGCATCCGCCTTGTCACTGAGATTGTGAGTCACTCCATCCTTTGAGCCGCTAACATCGCCCGACATTTCGAGGTCGCCGTCCT
>JAZUHA010000385.1:0-3692 GCA_045641485.1 Acutalibacteraceae bacterium | reverse complement strand
CGCATTTCGGATTTGGCAGTCGGAGGGGATGACATTATTGCTTTGGGCTATACACCCGGTCCCGTTATAGGAAAAATCCTCAATTTTCTTCTTGAAGCCGTGTCAAATGAGGAGTGTAATAACGAAAAAGACTGTCTTATCAGATTTTTAAATGAAAAATATGATAAAAATAAAAAATAACTGTTGAATTTTCAAAATTACTATGCTATACCCCGAGTTTGCCAGTTGTAAGAGGTAAATCGGAGGCAAAAAAGGGAGCACTCCCCTGTAAACATTGGAGAAATCCAATAATTACAGGGGTAGAAAGTTTTGAAAATTATGTACTGCATTTATGTACTCGGTTGAAAGATTACAAAAATGTGTTTAGAGACTTTAGTTCTCTTTTAGTATACAGCTTCAGTGGAATGTGGATGCCGAAAGCATCGAGAATTAATTTAAGATCCGTATCATCGATATCATTAAAACGGTAAAGACCGTCGGCAATTTCCGTGGCAGTCCATTTGTTCAGTGCCTTTTGTATGCGCTCTGCCGAAATGCCGTATGACCAAGATTTACCGTTGCCGTCAACCAAACCGGAATCGGTAATACATTTCTGGATGATTCTCATAATGATAAGAGAAATGGTACACACGGCAAGGTGAGCGTCAATATGTTCGGGAGTTTTGACAAACATAGGTCTGGTATTCAAATCGCCTTTCATGACTTTGAATTGGTCTTCTATCCTTGAAAGTCCGTGATATATGTCAATGATTTCTTTTTCGGTTTTGTTTAATTCGGATGTCACTATTTGATAATAGCCGAATTTTCTCTTAAATTCTTTGACTTTATCTTTGTCAATCATACTTCTTAATTTGGAAACCTTTGTGAGTTCTCCGGATTCGATGTTGATAAACTCATTTTTGAGAAAACGCCTGATATTCTTTGACTGCGATGCCGTAATCTTAAAGGAAGCGGGAGATTCAAGCAATCTGTCAAGAAATTCAAGAAACGATTTGTTTTCGGATTCCTGCCTGTCAGCAAAGTATTTATCCCAATAAACAACAACTTTTTCGGTGATTTTAACGGACTTTGCGTTTTCATCTTTTTCTGTTCTTGTTACGATTTTTGATTTGTATTTGAAATTTTCGCTTTCAACCGTATAATCCGAATCATCATAAATCCACTCTTTTTCACCACGCTTTGATTTTTCAATACTTTTGGATACAAGATATCCGTTACCGCAGGAAAGAATGTGTAAAAGATTTTTGTATGCACACATACCTCTGTCACCTACGAATATGAAGCGGTTAAAATCAAGAGTATCGACTGTATTTTTCAAAGCAGGACGCACAGTAAGATGGTCAAGTGTATTGCCGGGAAAAATATCGTATGACACCGGAATGCCGGAATCGTCCATAAACAGTCCCATTTGCACAATAGGTTGTTTCCGATTTTCTTTTGAAACTCCGTCTTTTCTGATACCCTTTTGAATGATATTTCCGTCATCATCGGTAATATCGTCGTCCGGCTCATCTGTTTCAAAGTAAAAATTCGTAACATCATAGTAGATAATGTCTGTATTTCTTTGAAACATATTTGAAACTGACTTGTTTATACGGTTGAATATTTGTTTTTTATGTTCATGTACAAAATCCAGTGTGTCATAAATGTGATATTGGTATTCATCATTGACAATCGGAGACAGATAATCGTTGTTTTGAGATACAGTAGAAATTTTAGATGCGGGATTGAGTATCCGACCGTAAATCATTAGGCGAAAATATCCGAGCAAATCAAATTTGATTTTTGAAAATCCCTTGTATGAACCGATTACCTGATTAAGTCCGATGCTGTCCATAATCTTTTCGATTAAAAGATGAGAGTAAAGCTTGGGATGTCCTACACATTCACTGCTACCCTCTGTAAGAACAACCGGATATTTCTTAACTGTCTGTTTTTGCGGAACATATTCGGTAAGTTCTTTTATGATAGGAGTACCTGCTTTGAATGAATTGCGAAGTCTTTCTTCATAATCGCCTTCTCCGTCAGAGTATTTGGAAACAGGACCTATATTTGCGATAATTCTTTTTCTGTTTGCACGCTTTCCGTTAGAGTCCGTTACCCTAACACTCTCCACCACTCTGATGTACCTTGTATTGTTGTTGTCGAATATTTCAAGTCGCATTGTATTATCTCCTTTCAGTATGTACCTATGTACTGAATACAGTATAACACATTTCAAACAAAAAAGCAAGGGGTAAACCCTTGCAAATTCTATATTTTTTAATTTGGCGGATTGAAAATTCAACCTCGCCCCCCCGGATCCGAAAACTCGTAGGTATTGATTATGCAGATATTATAGCAGAAATTTCTTTTTGAAACAAGTCCGCAGGGGTTGAATAATTGTATTTTCGTCTTGGAAGATGATTCAGTTTATTGGCAAAACGGTTCAAATCGTTTTGTGTCAAATAAGAAAGGTCTTTACCTTTAGGAATAAAACGCCGGAGCAAACCGTTGAAATGCTCGTTTTGACCTCGTTCCCAAGCACTGTACGGATGAGCATAGTAAACCGTTGTTCCAAGACTTTCAAATTCATCCGATGCAGCGAACTCGCTACCATTGTCAAAAGTAATGCTTTTGAAGATATTTGAAAAATTGTTTCCATATTGATTTTTTAATTTTTTCAGAGCTTCATAAGTTGCCATTGCGTTTTTGCCCTTGGTTTCAAGTACAATGGCATTGCCGCTTTTACGCTCTACAAGGGTAATTACAGAACTCGCATTTTCTTTGCCGACTACCGAATCGCCCTCCCAATTACCGAAACACTGTCGATTATTTATGTCTTCCGGTCTTTCATCAATGCTTTTTCCTAATTTCTTTTTGTATTCGGTATTCCTTGTGCTTTTTGGCTTTCTGCTTACCTTTTGGGCAAGATCAATGTTTTTGATTTTCAGCATATTTTCTTCAATCCAATTATACATCGTTTTTGTTGATACAATGGATCCGTTAAACATTTTATTTACTTTTGCATAACCTACCGCAGCATCAGGCGACCACTTTTCTTTTAACATCTTTTCTTCTGCAAATTCAATAAAATCTCTGCATTCTGCTATTTTGCATTTCCGTCCGCAGTGAAGACGGTTCATTTCATAACGGCTTTGACCGACTTCGGCAAAATATTTTTCATATTCAATATATCCTGTATCGTCCGCACTTTTGCTTATATATTTTTTTGATTTTCGTTGTATTACCGTTCCTCGTTTTATTTCGTCTCGGATTGTTGTTATATTTCGATTAAGAAGTCTTGCAATCTTTTTTTTGGCAACGCCTAAATTTAACAATCTCTCTATTATTTTTCGTTCTTCTATGTTTAAGTGTTGACTTTTGGTATTTCTTGTTTTACAATGTTCTTGGCTCATTGAGGCTACTCTCCGTTCGTGTTTTTGTTGCTAATCAACATTGTACTACGAGTTGCCTCTTTGGGCTATCTTTTTTTATCCGCCGGGGGGGCGAGGTTGAATTTTCAATCCGCCACTTTTTTCGATTTTTTTACAACTTGTTTTTCGCTGTAAGTGGCAAACTCGGGTTGTACCACATTATATTTTATTCTTCAATATTATTTCATCATTTTTTCTATTTTTTTAAATTAGGCGGATTGAAAATTCAACCTCGCCCCCCGGCGGATAAAAAAAGATAGCCCAAAGAGGCAACTC
>JAZUHA010000384.1:0-5389 GCA_045641485.1 Acutalibacteraceae bacterium | reverse complement strand
TTCTGTAATAAAGCGTGACTTTCGGATTTTTAACCCCCTCCGGCAGCCGGAAACGCAGGGTGATTTTGCCGTTTTCTTCGGTCAGGCCCGTGATTCTGATATTGCCGTCGCCCGCTCCCGTCATTTCGTTGGCAAAGCGCACGGTTTCTTCAATATTGAAGTCGCCGTGGGCTAATCCGCTGATAAGCAGAACAGAGCCGTTCTTTGACACAGCGGCAGAGGAAGACGGAGCATCTGCGGGGAAAAACGGATCTTCATCACTGCTTACAAACAGTATTGGCATTTTTACTTCGGGAAGCAAAGGTGTCGGATCCCATTTTTCGAGGATGGTTTTATTGTTGAAAAATGTTCCCATAAGTTCCCAGCAACCGCTCCCGTAAATCGGAATCGCAAATTCAAAACGGTTGTCATAGCAGGCGGCAACGGTTGTGACAAGACTGCCCCACGAAATACCGGAAACGCCTATCTGATTATTGATAACCCTGTTGTCCGCTCTTAAAATATTATTTGAAAGAACAATATCCGTCAGGTAGTAATAAAACCACTGTTCGGTATACTCCTTGTCAATATCGTCAAAATTACTGAATGTCAGATGTGAATTTTCATTTACAGTCCAGTCGGGATTATTGCCGCCTGCTTCGGGATATTCACCGACCTTGGGCTGCTGACCGAAGCCGTCAAAGGAAACGGCGGCATAACCTCTACTGACCCAATACCGAACCCAGTCGGCCTGTGCGTGAACACCTCCGCCGTGAACGAGTACCATAGCGGGAACGGGATTTTCGGCACTTGCATTTTCGGGGAATCCGATATATGCAAATACTTCCGTATCTTTTCCGAGACATTTTTCGCCGTCAAAATAAATTGCCTTTATTCTTTCATCATCGGGAAACGGCATTCTGCTTTCATCAACTCTGTATGAAGGGGTATGCTCCTTTACCTTATTTATGAGTGCAGTCAGTTCCTCCGTATATGCACTCTTTTCTTTTACCGTGTAATCGGTTACAAACAAATCGTTTATTTCAGGCTCTTTGCGAATAACGTTTTTTTCAAATAAACTCTTGAACCAATCAAAAATTTTATTGAAAAACTGTTTGAATTTTTCAATAAATGAGGGAGTAGCAGGTCTGTCGGCATAATCCTTTGTGCCGGTATTATAAGCAGTCATACCGCCTTCACGGGTAAGACCTATCCGTGTACCCTTTAATGTTCCCGCCTTTGAATAATCAAACGGCTCAAAGCCGAGTTTAACGGCTGATGAGTTTTCATCAAGAGAAAAATCGAAAGACGGTGCATCCTTAAAACCGGGATTTATGTAAATTGCAGAGCCGAGAACATTTCTCTTTTCGGCAGTGCGACGGATAATGGCTTTATCCCTGTAACTGCCTGTGGTAAAATAAAGTTCATCACCGTATGTCATATCCCAAAGAATGTTACCGCTTCCCGCAAAATGTCCCGTATGATTGATGTACTCAACAGAAAGGACTTTTTCGTCAGTCAGAAAAATATTGTTTATGTATGTGTTATTAAGATTGGTGTACGGCAAAAACTCCTGTGCCCCGAGGCAGGCAACACTCTGACCCGAAAGCGCAAAAATGTTATTTCCGATTATGTTATTCTTACTTAATGTTGTGTTGAAGCAGGAGGTGCTGCAATTAAAAACTAGATTGTTTTTAACAGTCATAAACTCGCAGCCCGAATCAAGATAAATACCGTCTCCCGCATAGCCGCTCTCGCCGTTATAGCACGAGCAGTCATGAATAACATTACCGCTGACAACGGTGTTCTGCTGAACACCGAGCATATAAATCCCACCGAGATCCGAAAGCGTTTCAAGACCGATATTATAAATGAGATTATCGGTAATTTTAATGTTTTCTGTCGGATTCTCTCCGAACAGCCACATAAATCCTACGGATATGCCGGTATAATATCCGTCATGGATTTCGTTGTTCGTTATCAGTGCCGTGTCGCAGTAAGTGACGATTATTCCGCAGGCACCGAAAAACTGTCTGCCGTATTTTTCGATTTCACAGTTTTTTACTGTAATATTCTCAGCAAGATTATCACGGATTTCATCAGGTTTTTCTCCGATAAAATATCTGCCGCCGATGAAAATCGCATTGGCTCCGATATTACCGAAATAACAGGAATCAACAACGCAGTTCTTTGCACCCGTGTAATAACGGATTGCCGTTGCACCGATGTTTTCAAAATCGCAGTTTTTGAAATTGATATTGTCGGAATAAATAACATCAACGGCACCGCATACATCAATGGCACCCTGAACCGATGAAGTTTCATAATCTCTCAAACGGGTGTGGATATTCATATTAAGGTATTTATCATTTGAGTATTCCCAGCCTGTATTTGCAAATTTAATATTTTCAAATGTAATTCCCGATGAATTTTCAATATTCATAAGCAGTACTTCGGATGATGCATAAAGCACAAGACTGTCTGCCGTTTCTCCCTCGAAGGGAACATAGTAAACTTTATCGGCTTTTGAGTCAAAGCACCATTCTCCGGGCTTACGGAGTCCCTCAAGAACATTCTGCAAAAAATATCTGTCGCCGGATTCAATCGGTCTGCCAGAATATCTTTTGAGTCTGAAAAGTCCCGTACTTTCGTCGAATGATACGACATTTTCAACCTCGCTGACCCATTGGTGCAATATTTCAACCGTTACATCACAAAGATTTGACGGAACTTTTTTTAAATCATGAGCATAAAAGCCGTTTGATGCAAGGTCATTGCCCTCACCTTTTGTGTCCGATAAATCGGGTTTGTCAATGTAATAATACCCCGATTCGGGCAACCTTGTTACATCAAGCTTTCCGCTTTCGGAAAAAAGAGCGGATATTCTTTTGCCGTTTGCCGAAGCACAAAAAGCCTTGACGCCGTTTACCGTACATTCCGTCCATTCCGACACGGGGCAGGCGTTTGTAAGTACTGCCGTTTCACCCGGAGCGGAAGAAATTGTTATGTTCTTTTTTATTCCGTCAAAGGAAAGGGGAGCATCAAAGCGGTATGTACCGCCCTTAAGATAGATGAAACTTCCGTTTTTTGCACCCTCAACGGCTTTTTTCAACTCATCGGCAGATGAAACCGTTACCGAATCCGCAGCCGAACCGACAACACAAACACTGCCTGCAGACATAAATAAACAAAGAATAAATGCAAAAGCTTTTTTTAATTTTCGAAATGAACCTTTCATAATAAACCTCCGCTGATTAAAAAGAATAACCGTTCAGTTTACTGACATTTTCAACTTTTGAAAATTATAACATTTACAATAATCTCTGTCAACCGAAAGGAGGGTTCATGTTTTGCTGTAATCATTTCTTAAGTGAAATAACGACTTACGTCATTGTGAAAAAATTCAATAAAAAAACACCCTGCTTTTCAAGCAAGGTGTGGTGGAGACGGACGGGATCGAAAAGGCTCTGCCTTTTCAATTTGCTTCGCAAATCATCCGATTGCGTTCGCCTTCGACGAGACGGTTCGCTCCCTGTTTTTTCTATTCTTTTAAAATTCAATAAAAAAACACCCTGCTTTTCAAGCAAGGTGTGGTGGAGACGGACGGGATCGAACCGTTGACCTCTTGACTGCCAGTCAAGCGCTCTCCCAGCTGAGCTACGCCCCCGAATACCGAGTAACGAGAAATTATCTCACTCATACGGGAGAATTATAGCAGAGAATGGCGTTTTAGTCAAGATTTTTTTAATAATTTATTATAAAAATACTATATTTTCAGTTTGCATTTTTCGGATAATCCCGTTTTAATAAAATGAATAGTTATCCGATATTTGTTTTTTTACTTTTTCGCAAATTGCGGTAATTTTTCGGTCGTTATACTTTTTGCTGTCTGCTCTTACATCAATCTGCGCACAGCCGTTTCTCACAATCACGCTCACACAAAAATCGTCTCTGGCTGAAAAAGCGTCATTACAGATTATGCTGTCAAAATCATTAAGATTTTTATAACACGAAGCATCAAGATTATAAAAATCAAATGTAAGTTTCTTTTTGTCACCGCAACCGTAATTTTTCGCAAGTTTTTTTGCACATTTCACACGGCAAACACCTTTACCCGAAAAATTTCCCGCATCGCAAAATTCCGGTGAAAGGTTGTAAAAGAACAAATCGTCATAAAAAGCGCTGAACGGTGATGTGATTTTTTTATATATTTCATCGTGAAAAGCCTTGACTTCACCGTTTTTGACAATATTTTTCTTTTTCGGTTTCATAACCGTTGCCCGTATGCCGAAAGGTCCGACGCCGTATTCACCGGGATTTTCCGAATACAGCCTGATGTCGCCTCCCCAGCGAATCGCATTATATTTTATTGTACCTTTTTCCGATTTAAGCACATTATAAAAAAGTCTGCATATTTCAGTTGAAAAATCCGTTCCGTTTTCACCGCAGTATTTTTTCACAGCGGCTCTTTTTGCCGGAGAAACGGTAAAAGACTCACTTAAAACTTCCCTGCCGTTTTCGCATTTTAAAAAGAATTTATCGTATTCTTCTTTTTTTAAATGTTTTTTCTTTTTATACCATTTAAGTTCCAATTCACCCGTGATTTTTTCTGTAACAAGCATATTTATATTTGACGGAATATCTGTCTTTTCGGAAAACAAAAAGACTTTTTCGGGTGCAACATCATTTATTTTATTTTCATAAATACCCGAAAGTTCACCGCAGATTTTTAAAAGCGACTTTGCATCCGATACGGCAGTATGGCAAAATGCGGCAATATATCTGTTATTTACAACATAAAACTTAAAAAGTTCGCTTAACGGATTAATAAAACCGCTTCTTTTATTACGGTAAAATTCCGAAACATCCGCACACTCAATAAATTCGGGTTTAAGTTCGGTTTCTCTTTCCTTTAATACGGCATCGCCGTTTTCGAGGATTACCGCTTTTTTATTTAGTAAAGTTTCTTTTTTAATAAGCAAAGAAAAAGAATTAAGGAATTTTTCTTTTGAAAAATCCTCTTTATATTCACCGAGAAAAGAGACCGTCGGAAAAATCTCCGTAAGTCTGTTTCGTGTAAGCCCGAGTTTATATTCTTCGCAGATGCTCATACCTATACCTCTGTTCATTTTTGCTTTTCATATTTTATCACATATCCGAATATATATCAAGTTGCCGAAACTTTTCAGCCTGAATATATTAAAACTTATCTGTTCAGATATAAAACATAAAAACCGGTTTATCGTTAAGTCAAACAATAAATCGGTTTTTTAATTTTACTTAATTGTATCAAAAAGTAAATATCGGAGAACAAACTGCCGGTTATTCAGTCTGAAAACTGAAAACTGATATGTAATGACCGTTTGTCAAGAGAAATTTTGCAAAAAGTCAAAAATTTTTATTGAAATCC
>JAZUHA010000383.1:0-2951 GCA_045641485.1 Acutalibacteraceae bacterium | reverse complement strand
CTTTTCGATGTTCTGTGGTATAATTGGTTTCGTCCATAGCGATGATTCCTTTCGAATTGTAGTCTGAGCAACTCAATTCTACCATAGAATCTTCACTATGGATTCTTTTTTTACTATTGCAACTTCATTTTACAATCTGCGTCTAAAAATTTTTAGAAAAAATCGAAAAAATTTGAAAAAAGTATTGACAAACATACGCCGTTGGAGTATACTATAATCAATAAAGGGGAACTACCCGAATAAAAAGGAGAAAAAACCATGTAAAATTTGTTATCATCAAAGAAAAATGCGAAATCAAAACCGCAAAGGATTTTGCGGAATCCACAAAAGATGAGATGATCAACGGTTACCGGGACATGAGCGATTTCGGAAGTCAAGCAATTAAAAACTTCAAATCGCTTGAAGACGCTAAAGCCGCACTTGACGAGATGAATCTTGACCCCGCTCAGAAATTGGGTCTTCACCTTGGCAGAATTGACACAGCCTATATCCAAGAGGTTGACTTTGAAGACGAAGATCTCATCTACGCCGATTTGGGCGACATCTATGCGCAGAGAATCGGATGATCACAGAGGTTGACTAATATGACGATTAAAGAACTCAGGGAGATGACCGGGCTTTCTCAGGCTAAATTTTCTAAAAAATATCATATTTCCAAAAGAACGCTTGAAAATTGGGAGCAAGAACGCAGAACCACCCCCGAATATGTTCTTTTTCTCTTGGAAGCCGTCATTAAAAACGACATAATCAAATAATAAAAGCCGCTCGGGCGTGATGCACGGGCGGCTTCGCTTTCTGCAACTGTTTTTTAGTTGCATCTTAAATTCCGAACATCGAAAATCCGCAGTTATTAGGGCATCTACCGTTCGGAGTTATGGTTTACACCTGATTGTTGTTATTTCAACAAATTCGGGTTGGATTTCCATTTTTCTTTTGCTGCCGACAAAACCTCTTCCAGCTTGCTTTGAATCCATTCTTTTGGGACTACTTTAACGACCCAATCCGGAAGAATCTTGAGCAATTCCGCAACAGCGGATGCCATTTTGAGTTGCCCGGTGCCATCACCGTAGGTGCGTTCCGCATCGGTCACGAGCTTCAGCCCGACTGCTGTGATGATGTTTGCCGCATATTTGCAGGCAGCTTCAAGCGTAGCCTTTGTTCCGTTTTCCTTTGCATACTTCACGATTTGAACGACAAGAATAGCCGTGCCGACCACAAGTCTGTACTTTCGGCGTATCAAACAGAAGAAGAACTGAATTATCTGTGTTCTTACCGTATGCCGGATTATTTCTACACACATAAAGAATATCCGCAAACGAATCTGACAGACTATATAACCGATGTAGTATTTGACCCAAGCAAAGAAACGGATTTATCTTCAGTAAATACGGTTATTGTTCTCGGCAGCAATCAGTGCAGATACAGAATAGAATATGCTTTTGAAAAATACGGTGACGGTGTCGGGTATGTATGCTGCGGCGGAAATGTTTGTGCTTATACGGATTCCGATAATAAGCCGCAAACGGAAGCCGAATATATGCGGTCATTCTTAAACGATTGCGGAATAAAAGAAATAAAAATTGATAATTTTTCAAAAAACACCGCTGAAAATATTACTTTTGCCGCTTCTATGATAGGTTCTCAAGATAGTGCAGCGGTAATTACAGGTGCTTTTCACGCAAAAAGAGTTGAGCAGATTATTAAAGAGCATAATCTGAAATGGAAGGTAGTAAAGGCATACGGTCCGCATACAAAACCCGACAATTGGTTTACCGAAAGTATCGGGATTAAGGTCATAATGGAAGAGTTTGAAAAACTGATGTAAAATAACAGTATCAATTTTTGTGCGAAATTTTGATATGATTTTGGCAGACATTTTGCACACAATGCCAAATGTCTGCCGTTTAATTTGTTTCAATAAGGAGTGTTTTGCTGTGATTAAAATAGGAAAACCTGCTGTATATGCGAAAAATGAAAAAGCATTTTTAACTGCGGATATTCATATTCCGACTCAAACGGCTCTCCGCTACATGGAAATTACAAAATCGCTGAAAAACTGTCCGTGGAGAACAGATGCGGATTATCCCCCTAAGGTATGGGCAAACGGCGGTTCAAAAGTATATTTTGAAACCGATATAAAGTATGCAGACTGCTTTTGCACCGAGCGCTCCGATGCATTCGTTATGGCATTTTTCTGGTATGCCATGGTCACGGGTGAAGATATTTGCTTTGAGATGCCGATGTCGGAGAGATTGTATAACGGCTTGACACAAAAGCTTATTCCCGCACTGTGTGCCGACGGATACAGACAAATCAAGTTGACGGGACCCGTTACCTCTGAAAAATCGGCGTGCAAAGGTGCAGTGGGTACGGGAATGACTTGCGGCGTTGATTCATTTTATACTCTTCGCACTCACAAGCTGACACATCTTGCATATTACGAATGCGGTCATATATTTCATCTCAACGGCGTAGCAGCCGGAAATATTTCGCTGGACGAATTTTACCGAAAGGCATTTGAAATCGCCGATAAAAAGGCGGCTTCGGCGGCTGATGTTGCAAGACAGTCGGGACTTGAATTTATTTATGTAAAATCAAATCTTGACAAAGATTTTTACCGGGGCGGAATCATATACAGGTCAATGTATATGAATCTTTCATGCACTATGGCATTGCAAAAGCTGTTCGGGAAATATATCAGTTCATCTTCGGGTCACGGCGGCGATTTGGAAACGGGGCTTATCGTGCCTACGCAAAATTACGAAAATCTCCTATGCGAAGCTTGCAAAACGGAAACTCTTGATTATGTCTCAAGTGATTATACAAAACGTTTTGAGAAGCTGGAAAAGCTGGCAGATGATAGCCTTGCCGCACAGTATCTGGACGTGTGCTTTAATTTCGGCGAGCAAAACTGCGGAGAGTGTTACGCCTGTCTTAAAACGATGGTCATG
>JAZUHA010000382.1:0-6523 GCA_045641485.1 Acutalibacteraceae bacterium | reverse complement strand
AGTATGTGTTACTCCATTTGTAACCGTCGAATTTTTTCAGAAGATAATCAAAATGTCTGTACCAGCCGTCACCGTCTGCACGGGAGCCCCATTCGCCGATAATACACGGAACGCCGAGTCTTTCCTGTGTTTTTCTGTGTTCGTCAAAAATCATTCCCACACGGGAGTTGTTTGCATATTTATATGCCGGAGTATCAACCATAAGGTCATAAGCGTGCGGAGCAAAGCACTGTAAAGGCTCGTTTTCGGAGTTGATTTCAATATTTTTACTGCAACACGGAATACCGAGGTTTGAATAGTAGTTATCGTCAATAAACATAATTCCGTCTTGTGTTACTTCACGCACATATTTACCCATTTTTGAAATAAAAGGCGAGTAAAGATTTTCGTCAAAGTTTTTTACAAGGTCGTTGCAGGTTGAAACAACATCTTTAAAAACTTCACCGGGAAATTGGTCTAATGCTTTCGGCTTTTCTTCACCCAGAACCTCTTTTGCCATTTCTTTTAAGTTTACTCTGTTATCGGTAACAGAAGTTTTAACGGTATTTGCAATAAGTTTTCTGAAGATTTTTCCGCCGTCTGTACCGGGAAACGGCTCGTTTAAAAAGTCAAAACCGAAAAGTGCTTTGTGACCGGAAAATTCCTTTGCAATAAAACGCCACATTTCACCGAACCAATCCTGCAAGCCTTTGCCCTGATATTTTGTGTTTGCCCAGAAATTATCAAAAGCCCTATGACACGCTCTGCCGTAAAAATATCCTTCAGCCCAGACTGCTATCTGCTTATGCGGTGTGTAGGGGGCAGTCAATGTTGCCCACTTCGGAGCGCCGTCACCGTAGCAGTAAGAGGAATAAAGGTCCTGATGGCAGTCAAGAAAGGCATAAATACCGTATTCTTCGCATTTGTCAAGAAATGTGTGTAAAGATTCAATAAGCTTTTTATTGTATCTTCCGGGAAACGGTTCCATAGCACACCATGTAAAGCCGAGACGGATAATATCAAAGCCTCTTTCTTTAAATTCTTTAAACGGGAAAGTATCGGCAGGATAACCGTAGTATGGGTCATCTTTCTTGTAGTCTTTTTTATCAACAACATTCATTCCGGTAAAGATTCGCTCTCTGCCGTATTCATCTTTAAATCTTAATTTGTCGGTAAAAATCTTTTCCATTTGTTCACCTTTATTTTGTCTTTATGTCGAATTTTTCGGAAACGGTCCTTGTATTAAAGAAACTTCCGGCTGTTATCGTAACCACATAATCTGTGTTTGCGTCAAGACCGCTTACCGTTTGTGTAAGCGTTTTCGGCATATTGTAGAAATAATATTCCGACCAGATTGCAATCTGTCTTACTATAAGCCCCGTGTCTTTTTCGTAAACCTTAATTACATAATCGTTTACATAATATTCGCTTATTTCAGCCTGCGGGAATGTTAATGTAAAGCTGTCTGCCGTAATATCGGAAAAATCAATTTTAAAGTTTTCGGGGAAAACGGGTGTTGCGGGATTTTTATATCTTTCGTCTGTGTATTTGAATTTTTCGGGGTTCCACGGCTCGTCTATTTCCCAGACAAGCGGGAAGAAGTTTTCTGTAATAACATCAATGGGGTAAACTCTTACATTGCCGTCTTTGTCCGCTTCCACAAGTAAGAACTGCGCAAAATTCTCTTTGTTTGGCGGCAGAGTGCCGTAAACTTTATCAAATTCGTCAAGTTCTGTGTAACTTATTGAGCCCGTACCGAGACTTGTAAAATGTTTCTGATGAATTGAACGGGGGTCGTTTACGGGAGCGTGCGAGTGACCGGAAAAGTCAATAACCTGCGGATAGTTCATAAGTGTGGAGTAAAGTGCATCTTCGCCCCAGTTTATACTGCCGGAAACGGTATCCGAAATGTGCGGATGCTGGAAAAAGAAAATAGGTTTTTTCGGGTCTGCTTTTCTTGCTTTTTTAAGTTCTTCTGCGGCAAAAGCAACTTTTTCTTCGTTAAAGTCACAACCGCTTGACGGTGTAAGGCTTATAAAATGAAAGCCGTTAATAACCTTGTGTGCATCAAGTCGCTTGTTGAATATTTCTTTAAATCTCTGTGTAGCACCCTCAACACCGTTTTCACCGTGGTATTCGTGGCTTGCCATCATAAGTGTTGTTTCCGTGCCGGGCTTAATGCCGTTATCAAGTGTATCTTTAAAATCGAGCATCTGTTCTCTTGAACCGCTTGTTGCAAAGTCACCTATAACATAAACGGCATCAAGTTTTTTGTATGTGTCGTGGCTTTCCGAGATTTTATAAGCAAGCTTTAAAGCCCTTTTCATTCTTTCCTGCTCTCTGCCTTGTGTGTTCTGATAGTGAATGTCACTTACCGCCATAAAGCGGAGTACGGGTTTAAAATTTTTCTGAAGCATTGTTCTTCCTCCGAGATAAATAATATAATTTAATAATAACATAAACTCCGTATTTTTTACAAGTACAATATGTAACAATAAGAAAGCGGGAAATATGGTAAAAACTTTCATAAAATTGTTTATTTTTAAAATAATATATGTTATACTGAACTAAACGAAGCGAAAAGGAGATTTTTATAATGACGATTACAAAAGAAACGGTTATAGGAACAATTCTTGACGAAGCACCCGAAACTGCACCTTTTTTCCTTGAAATGGGTATGCATTGCCTCGGCTGTCCCGCTTCAAGAGGAGAAACAATAGAACAGGCTTGTATGGTACACGGCGTAAATGCAGACGAGCTTATTGAAAAAATCAACGGTTTTTTAAATAAGTAATGGTTAATTTATCACCGCGACTTAATGCCGCCGCATCTCTTGTGAGGGGCGGCGGCACAGTTGCCGATATAGGAACAGACCACGGATATTTGCCTGTTTTTCTTTTGCAAAGCGGCAAAATAAAGGCGGCTGTTGCATCGGATATACGAAAATCACCGCTTGATAACGCCAAAAAGACGGTGGAAAAATATGAACTTTCGGATAAGATTTCATTAAGGCTCTCGGACGGACTTCGTGAATTTTCTTATGGCGAAGCCGACGAAATTATATTTGCAGGTATGGGCGGAACGCTTATAGCAGAAAAAATGAAAGAGACCGGTTGGGTAAAAAACGGTTCGCTTCATTTTATTTTTCAGCCTCAAAGCAGGGCAGAGGAATTACGGGAATATCTTTATAATAACGGCTTTATGATATTAAATGAAATTGCCGTACATGAGGGTAAGCGGTATTATATAGCGTTTGATGCGGTATATACGGGCAAAAATACCGATTATGACCTTGCCGATTGTTTTACGGGGAAAATCCCGAAAACCGAAGACGGCAGAAAGTATGTGCTTTTACAACTTTTGAGAACGGAAAAAAGATATAATGCCGTCAAAAATAACGGAGATATTGAAGAAACGGAAAAATTAAAAAATCTTACGGAAAAATTAAAGGAATTTATATATGCATAATAACATAACAGCGCAGATTATCGGCTTTTGCGGAACGGGAGTAACATTTTTCGGCTATCAGCAGAGAAAAAGAAAAAATATTATTCTTTTCACTTCGCTTTCCGCCTGCCTTTTTATGATTCATTACATACTTCTCGGCGCATATACGGGCGCCGTGCTTAACCTTGTTTGTGCTTTAAGGGGATTTGTATTTGCAAATTCCGACAAAAAATGGGCAAGAAGTAAGTTCTGGCTGTTTCTGTTTATAACCGTTAATATAATCTGCTGTGTTGTTACATGGGATAAATGGTTTTCGTTTCTCCCGCTTCTCGGTATGATACTTTCAACAATAAGTTTTTGGCTTAAAAAAGAATCAAAAATACGGTTTATTACATTGCCGAGTTCACCGTGCTGGCTCATATATAACGCTTTGTGCGGTTCTGTTGCGGGAGTTATAACCGAGTGCTTTATCACTTCTTCGCTTTTAATAGCAATAGTCAGATTTGATATTTTAAAGAAAGAAAAAAGGATGATTAAAAATGGTCAAAGTCAGTGATGTATATAAATTCATAAACTTTTTAGCACCGTATGATACGGCGGAAAGTTGGGATAACACGGGTCTTTCCGTAGGCTCTTTTAATAATGAAGTCAAAAAAATAGCGGTTGCGCTTGATGTTACGGGCGATGTTATCTCATTCGCTTCGGAAAATAATGTCGATTTGGTGGTTACTCACCACCCGCTTATTTTCAGTCCCTTAAAATCGCTTGAAAGCGATACCGTTTATTACAAAGCGGTAAAAAGCGGGGTGAACTTTTTATCGGCACATACAAATCTTGATAAAACTTTAGGCGGCGTTAATGACTGTCTTGCAAGAAAACTTGAAGCTTTTGATGTTTATACTTCGGAATATGATGAATTTTTAAAAGTCGGAAGTATTGAGCCGATATCACCGAAAGATTTTGCCGAAAAAATAAGCAAAAACTTAGGCGGCAGTGTAAGATACTGTGACTGCAATAAAACAATAACAAAAATTGCATTTTGCGGCGGCTCGGGCGGCGACCTTAGGGAATTTGCAAAAAAAGAAAACGCCGATGCGTTTGTTACCGGCGATGCTTCACATCACGATTTATTGAATGCGTATGACTGCGGAATTTCGATGTTTGCGGCAGGTCATTTTGAAACGGAAAATCCCGTTTGTGACTTTTTATTTGCAAATCTCAGAGATGAGTACGGCGGTTTGGCGGAAGTTGTTCTTTATGACGGCGAAAAAATTATTAAAACAGTAGGTTAAATTATGGCACTTGACGGAATATTTTTAAGTTTTTTAACAAAAGAAGTAAGCGACCTGTTAGTCGGCTCAAAGGTGGATAAAATACACCAGCCCTCAAAGAACGAGTTGGTGTTTGTAATGCGTACAAAAAACGGTATGTATAAACTCTGGCTTTCCGCTGATGCGAATGCGCCGAGGTTCCATATTACGGAGAATGCACCGGAAAATCCGCAAAATCCGCCTATGCTCTGTATGCTTTTAAGAAAAAAACTTCAGGGCGCAACTCTTACGGCTGTTAAACAGTCGGGACTTGACAGAATTGTATTTTTCTGTTTTGATGCTTCAAACGAAATAGGCGACAGAGTAAAATTAACGCTTGTTTCGGAAATTATGGCACAGCACAGTAATATTATTCTTCTTGACGAAAACAGTAAAATAATTGATGCCGTTAAAAGGGTGAACAGCGAAAAATCCTCATACCGTCTTGTGTTGCCCGGTGCTTTATATAAATTCCCTCCCGAACAGTCAAAATGCGATTTAAGGGAGTTTTCCGCTAACAGCGTAACGGAAAGAATACTTTCTTTTGAGTCGCAGAAACTTTCCTCGGCGCTTCTTAAAACGGTGCAGGGCGTTTCACCTGCGGTTACCCGTGAAATTGCATATAAAACCTGCTTTTCGGACAAAACCGCTTCTGAACTTTCCGATATTGAAAAAGAAAATCTCTGTGCTGTAATAAGTGATATAAAAGAAAAAATCGAAAATAATACACCCGAATTTACCGTTTTATATGACGAAAGCGGAAAACCGTTTGAATTTTCATATATAAACCTTGCGCAGTACGGTGAAACATTTAAAAGAGAAAAATTTTTAACGGCTTCAAAGACGGTTGATTTCTTTTATTCAAGCCGTGATGAAATGGTAAGAACACGTTCCCGTGCTTCTCAACTTTTTAAAGAACTTGAAAATATAATAGAAAGAACATCGAGAAAACTTAACAATCAGCGTGAAGACCTTAAAAATACCGAAAACCGTGAAGAACTTAAAATAAATGCGGAACTTATTACCGCTTCACAGTATTCTCTTAAAAAAGGTGCTTCCTTTTACGAGGTGTTCGATTATTACAACAACGATATGAAAAAAATCGAAGTTGACCCGTCGCTTACGCCGTCTTTAAATGCTCAAAAACTGTATAAAGAATACAGAAAAGCCTGCACGGCGGAAAATATGCTTAAAAAACTGATTGAGGAAAACGAAAATAACCTCGTTTATCTTGAAAGCGTAAAAGACCTTTTAAGCCGTTCTTCGCTTGAAAGGGAATTTGCCGAAATTAAATCGGAACTTGTAAACGAAGGCTTTTTGAAAAAGCATACGGATAACAAAAAACAGATAAAAAAATCATTGCTCCCGCCTCTTGAGTTTTGCACCTCCGAAGGTTTCAGGGTGCTTGTCGGCAGAAACAATGTCTGTAATGATAAACTTACTTTTAAAACGGGTAAAAAAGGGGATATATGGCTCCATTCGCAAAAAGCACCCGGTTCGCATACGCTTCTTGTTGCGGATAATAAAGAAATTACCGATAAAGCAATAGTCGAAGCGGCGGAAATTGCGGCTTTTTACAGTTCTTTAAAAAATTCAACACTTGTAACCGTCGATTATACCGATGTCAAAAACATAAAAAAGCCGAACGGTGCAAAACCGGGATTTGTGGTATATTATACTTATTATTCCGTAAATGTTAAGCCGAAAAAACCCGAATGAAGAGACGGTTATGCTTCAAACTGATTTACGGATTTCCATGTGTCAATTTCTTTTGACAGATGAGATGT
>JAZUHA010000381.1:0-9671 GCA_045641485.1 Acutalibacteraceae bacterium | reverse complement strand
AAGACGATAATTAAAGCCAATAAAACAGATAATATTTTTTTCATAAGAAAGCCTCCTGAAAATAATAATCGGTTTGCCCTGCAAAGTCATACTACCATATATACCAAAAAATGTAAAGTGTTTTTGATAATCAAAACCGCTGTATTTGGTGAATGACCTGTTATATATAATTGTAAAAAAACAACCTCTGCACAGTGGGTGTACAAAGGTCGCTTTTCTTAAAACTGTTATTTAATTTTTTGCTCGTTACCCCGACTTAGTTACATACATTTAAGTCCGGTTAACAACTGAAAACTGTAAACTGAAAACCGAAAACTCATATCTGCTTTGCAAAATCAAGAATTTTTGCGGGAAGTTTTTCAAGGTCTTCCGAAACCGTGAATACAATATTTGTTTCGGTTATATCTGAAAGTTTTGCAACTTTCTCTATAAAATCGGCAAATTTATCGTAATCTCTGCCTACGATTTTAAATGTAGCATCAATAAACATTTCCGTAATATCGTGATCCTGTGCAAGAATACCGGAAATCATACCGTAGAAAGCCTCTGTGCCCTCAACACCGTATCTTTCTGTTTCAATAAGTCTTGCTCTGTGGGTTACCTCATAAGTAAGTAACGGGGATTTTTCGATACAAACAACCGTTCCGTCTGATTTTTCAACAGCCTCGTTGATTAAACCTATAAGTTTTTTTGTTTTTCCGGAACCTTTGTTGCCGATAATAAGTGATACCATAATTTTTACCTCCGTTTATAATTTACCGCACTGCGGTGAATAACTGAATTTTTTTAACCGAGTCTTTTTTCAAGCTCTTTTTTCTGCTCCTCATATCCCGGTTTACCGAGAAGCGCAAACATATTTTTCTTGTAACTTTCAACGCCGGGCTGATTGAAAGGATTTATACCGAGTATATAACCCGAAACGGCACACGCTTTTTCAAGGAAATATACAAGATAACCGAATTCGTATTCGTTCATCTCCGGCACTTCCAAAATCATATTCGGAACGCCGCCGTCTACATGGGCAAGAACCGTGCCGAGGAAAGCTTTTTTATTAACATAATCAACCGTTTTTCCTGCAACAAAGTTAAAGCCGTCGCCGTTTTCGGGGTCAAGACCTATTGTAAGTTCCTGTTTCGGCTTGTCGAACATAACAACCGTTTCAAACATAAGTCTTTCGCCCTGCTGAACATACTGACCGAGTGAATGAAGGTCGGTAGAGAAAACAGCACTTGACGGATAAAGACCTTTGCCGTCTTTGCCCTCACTCTCACCGAAAAGTTGTTTGAACCATTCGTTCATCATAGTGTAATCCGGCTCGTAAGAAATCATCATTTCAACCGATTTACCCTTACGGTAAAGAATGTTTCGCATAGCGGCATATCTGTAGCAGTCGTTTTTACATAAATCGTCTGCACTGAGTTCTTCTCTTGCTTTTGCGGCACCCTGCATCATTTTATCAATATCTATACCTGCCGCCGCTATGGGAAGAAGACCTACCGCCGTAAGAACGGAATATCTGCCGCCGACATCATCGGGAACAACAAATGTTTCATAGCCTTCTCTGTCGGAAAGCTCTTTTAAAGTGCCCTTCGCCTTATCGGTAGTGGCATAAATTCTTTTTGATGCGCCGTCTTTGCCGTATTTCTTTTCAAGAAGTTCTTTAAATACTCTGAAAGCTATTGTGGGCTCTGTAGTGGTGCCGGATTTTGAAATAACATTAACCGAAAAATCCTTCCCCTCACAAAGTTTTACGGCTTCTGCCAAAGCGGAAGAAGAAAGCGTATTACCCGCAAAATAAATTTCGGGTTTACCGAACTTATTGTGATTTTGCGATTTACAAAATTCTATAGCCCCTCTTGCACCGAGATATGAACCGCCGATGCCTATAACTATAAGGACATCGCTGTCCTCACGGATTTTTGCGGCAGCCTTTTTTATTCTTGCAAATTCCTCCCTGTCGTAATCAACGGGAAGATTAAGCCAGCCTAAAAAGTCACTGCCTGCGCCGTTGCGTGAATTTAAAACACCTACGGCTGAAAGCACTTCGGGTTTTATTTTTTCAAAATCCTCGTTTGAAACAAAACCCTCAAGGTACTTTGTGTTGAGTTTAACTGACAAAATTTTCATCTCCTCAAAGAAAACTGTATTATGAGATGTAATTAAGCTTCTCTTTGACAGTATTTTACAATACAGCGTGAATTTTTTCAATAGATTTTTTGCACTTTTATCAAAAATTTACTTAAAATTCATAATAAAGGGTAATTTAATATATTCATTTGCCGTTTCGCTTGCGGTCTGCGGCTTTTTCCCCGTTATGTTATATTCCGCTTTTTGAGAAGCCTCTATCCCCGCCGCCCCGAGTGCGCTCAATACTACCGTCAAAATTACCGCAACCGTAAATCTCACAACCATTTTTTCGCCGTTCATTTTTTACCTCCGATATTTTCATTTAAAAGAGAAGCAAGTGATTTCCCTATAAGTCTGCCGGAATATACCGCCTCATCCAAAGTATTCGCATCCGTACCGAATTCAAGAAGAAGCGAGCACGGAGTAACTTCCATATTATACTGCCTGTCACAAAAGAAAATCGGCCGCATAAGCCCCGAATAGTTTTCTTCGACCTTATTTTGCAATGCGGCGGCAAAAACAAGATTTTGTTTCCAGTTCGGAAAATCGGTTATCCCGTTTTCCTCACAACCGGAAATAATCATAACCTGCGCCGCTTTTTTGCCGTTTATTACCGCTGTCGGTTTACATTTTGTTCCGTCGTCGTAATGGATGGCATCACGGTGAACGTCAAGTGTAATAATAACAGACGGATTTTCTTTTAAAACCTTTTGCACGGTGACATAAGAGCGTGAATATGCACCGTTATATGTTTCGTCATAAATCTTTTTATCGTGAATAACGCCGTAACCGGCTTTTTTAAGTTCTTTTTCAATCTCGTCACCCACCCTTACGACGGTTTTCGTAACATCCTTCGTGCGTGAATTGTATTCATCTGAATAAAAGCCTTTATCAAGAAGTTCATATCCTTCCGTTGTGTGAGTGTGATATATTAAAATATAAGGTTTGCTTTTTGTAATTGTACCGTAAGACGGTTTTGCATTTAAAAGCGATTTTACATCGCATTTTGTATCTGTTCTGTTATTCACATATACATTGCCGTAACCGGCATTAGCCGCACCCGAACCGAATTGTGTTTCCTCTGTTTTGCCCGTTTTCTTAAAACCCGAATACATACTTTCGGCATTTTCCATAAGTACTTTTATATCATCGGGAATATCGGTATCGCCGTTTTCTTCTTTTTTCCCGCTTCCGAAACCCGTGATTTTAAAAACGGAAGCCTTGACGGAAGAATCGGCATTTTTTACATTTATTTCTGATTTTTCTTCTTTTGTTTCCGTCTGCACACCGGCACTTTTTTCAATAACCGAAGCCGTAAACCGCCCTATATCCGAAGAAAAAACGCTTATTAAAACCACAATAAAAACGGAAAAAGCAAAAACGGATGCCGGCGAAGCGCTCTTTTTATTTTCTTTCATAATATCACCGTCCTACCCTTAGATATTATGATTTTTCAAGGCAATTTATGAAATTATATTAACAATATCTTCATAAGATAAATCGGGTTGTAAAGCACAATTTACGGCAAGCGACAAAAAGTATGCGGCGTTTTTAACGATTAAATCTATGTCTTTCGGCGTCACTATCATATCCGCACCGTCTGCATATTCTTTTTCTTCAATCAATTCAATTTCACCGCAAATATTTTTTGCAAGTGTAAATGCACTTACAACAGTCGGAACACCTATTGCAATAACGGGAACTCCTATTGTTTTTTCACTTATCTCTTTTCTTTTGTTATCTACACCGGAGCCCGGTGAAATACCCGTATTGCAAAGTTGAACGGTAGTACCGAGCCTTTTTATATCAAGTGATGCCAAAGCATCAACGGTAATGATGCAACACGGTTTTATGCCGTCTGAAGTATATTTTATAAATTCAGATGACTCAATTCCCGTTTTTCCGAGTACATCGGCAGAAACTGCGGCAACAGATGTGAGTTTTCCTGTAAAACCCGCTTCTTTTTTCATTTTTCCGTCAATATGGCGTGTTGAAAAAATCTTACTGCAAAAAAGATGTCCCAAAGCATCACTTGTAATATCGGGATTTCCCACACCCGTCACAAGTACGGTACCGTCAAGCGGCGGTAAAAGTTCTTTTATACAGCGGACAAATTCAAAAAAGCCGTCATCATTTACCGCAGAATTTATAAATGACAATCTTTCGAGCGTGATATATTTTCCTTTCTTTTTACCCGTAAGTTTTTCGCCGTTTTCGTCAAGAATTTCTATAACGGTCGTCTTTGTGTTGTTTGTTCTTCTTTCGCTCTTTTTTATTCCTTTTAAATCGCCGCTTACTCTTTCCGTACATTCAAGCGCCAAATCCGTTCGCAAATTCATTCAATCACCCGTAATGTTAAAGTTATTATTATTTTGCCCTTTATACGGCAATATAGACATTTTTGTTTATATTTTGTACATATACAAAATCAGACAGAAAAGAAAAACTGAATTACGCCGTTGTACTTTTCCGTAAGAATACTTCGCATTTTCAGAATTATTAAAACCGGTATGTCATTCTTTTCAGTCAGAACGATAAACCGGTTTTTAAATTACATATTGGATTTTGTAAGCGCTTCTTCGTTTATTTCTTCCGTTTTATACTTTCCGTCTTCAAAATACATTCTGTACTTACGGTATTTTGCAAGTTCGCCGGAAAGAAGTTTTTCCGAAAGAAAATCTTCGAT
Source organism: Acutalibacteraceae bacterium (assembly GCA_045641485.1). Classification (GTDB taxonomy): domain Bacteria; phylum Bacillota; class Clostridia; order Oscillospirales; family Acutalibacteraceae; genus DTU089. Next base: position 4,858 of record JAZUHA010000381.1, on the reverse strand, counting down.
ATCGGAAGTAACCGCCCGTCTTAAAGGTCTTGCTCCGTAAACGGTATCAAAACTTTTTTCGCAAAGATTTTCGGCAATGCTTTTTGAAAACAAAATTTCTATATTTTTTGCCGACAAGCGTTTTTTGACATCTTCAAGCATCTTTTCGGCAATATTCAAAAGATCGCTTTTCTTTAACGAATCAAAAATAACTATTTCATCAATTCTGTTTAAAAATTCGGGCTTAAAAGTCTTTTTCAGTTCGCTTTTTATAAGCGCTTCACGGTATTTTGTTAAGTTCTCCTCACCGTCACCGTAAGAAAAACCCAAAAGACTTTTCTTTTCCGAGGCTTCCGAAACACCTGTGTTTGATGTCATAATAATAACCGTATTTTTAAAATCGGCTTTTTTGCCGGAGGAATCCGTCAACATACCGTCTTCGAGAATCTGCAGAAAAATATTATATATTTCACTGTCGGCTTTTTCTATTTCATCAAAAAGCACAACGGAATACGGGTATCGTCTTATTTTATCCGTAAGCCGTCCGCCCTCGTCAAATCCGGCATATCCGGGAGGAGAGCCGACAAGTTTTGAAACGGAATGTTTTTCGGAAAGTTCCGACATATCAAATCTTATCATATTATTTTCACTGCCGAAAAGTTCTTTGGCAAGTGATTTTGCAAGTTCTGTTTTGCCTACTCCCGTTGGACCGAGAAAAAGAAACGAGCCTACCGGTCTTTTGGGGTCTTTCATACCCGTTCTTCCGCGCCTTACGGCTTTTGAAACGGCGCTTACCGCTCTATCCTGTCCCACAATTCTTTTATGAAGCCTTACTTCAAGATTTAAAAGCTTTCCGCTTTCTTCCGAGGTTATTTCCGCAACGGGAATTTTAGTCCATAAAGAAACGGTATCCGCAATATCTTTTTCGGTAACAACGGGTTTTTCCGTTTTTATTCTGTCCTGCCACATTCTGCTTTTTATACGGTATTCTTTGTTAAGTTCTTTTTCCTTTTCTCTTAAAGAACTCGCTTTTTCAAAATCCTGCATATCCACGGCTTTTGATTTTTCTTCCGATATTTCTTTTATTTTATCTTCAAGTTCCTTTAAAGGCTTTGGAAGAACTAATTTTTCAAGTCTTATTCTTGCCGCCGCTTCGTCAATAAGGTCAACCGCTTTATCGGGTAAAAATCTGTCGTTTATATACCTTTTGCTCATATTTACGGCAGTTTTTACAGCATTATCGGTTATAGTCACACCGTGGTGGTTTTCGTAAAACTCTCTTACTCCCTCTATCATTTTTACCGCCGTTTCTTCCGTAGGCTCTTCTATCTGCACTTTCTGAAAGCGCCTTTCAAGTGCCGCATCTTTTTCGATATATTTTTTATACTCGTCTGTAGTCGTGGCACCTATAACCTGAATTTCTCCCCGTGAAAGAGACGGCTTTAAAATATTTGCGGCATCTACCGCACCCTCTGCCGAGCCTGCACCGACGATATTGTGAATTTCATCAATAAAAAGAATAATATTGCCGTCATTATGCACTTCATCAATCATATTTTTTATGCGTTCTTCAAAATCGCCTCTGTACTTTGTACCCGCCACCATACAAGTCAAATCAACGGATATAATCCTTTTATTTTTCAGCATTTCGGGAACTTCTCCGTTAGCAACGGCTATAGCAAGCCCGTCTGCCACCGCCGTTTTTCCGACACCCGGCTCACCTATAAGGCACGGGTTGTTTTTTGTTCTTCTCACAAGAATTTCTATAACTCTTTTTATTTCCTCGTCTCTGCCCGTAACACGGTCAAGAGTACCCCTCGAAGCTGCCAGCGTTAAATCGGTACCGTATTTTAACAGCGAATCGTTTTTATCGTTTTTATCAAAAGTTTTCTTTTGCTCTTTATATGTTCCGGTTGTAATTTCACCGGAAATATCAAACGGCTGAACACCTAAAAACGACAAAATCTGGCAACCTGCGCAGTGCGGTTCTTTGCAAAGAGATAAAAGAAGCTGTTCGGTTCCGGCACCTTTTTCAGTATTGTACATAGGCAGCATAAGTGCGTTTTCTATAATTTTTCTGCATCTCGGTGTAACATCCTCCGGCGTAAGACTTGTCGGAACACCCGCACCGACAAGTTTTTTTATTTCTTCTTCGGTTTTTTTATAAGTCACTTTTTTTGAAAGCAGAATAGAAGCGGAAACACACCGTGAATCGCTTAAAAGCCCCAAAAGGAGATGTTCGCTTCCGATATAAGTGTGACCGAGGTTTTCCGCCGCCTCCACCGCCGCATTAAGGCAGTTGTTTGCATTGTTGTTAAAGCCGGTAAACTGATACAAAAAAATTCCTCCCGTTAATATTCGCCGGAATTAAGTGCAACCGTAACAACGGTTATGTCATCATTTCTTTCCGGCTGATTTTCTTTTATTAGTTCAGAAAGATTTTCGGTAAATTTTCTTACATTTCCGCCGTCAAACGCTTTTAGTTCGGATTTGATTATTTTATAATCTTCTTCCCTTACTCCGTCGGAAAAAAGCACAAGGCAATCACCGCCGCCGAGCGTTCCGGTTATTTTTGAAACTTCGGTATTTCTTAAAATTCCGAGCGGAAGTGATGAAGTTCCGACACAATTGACTTTACCCTGCTTTTTTATAAACGAGGGTGCGGCTCCGCATTTATAAATTTCCGTGTGCCCCGTAAATAAGTCCACGCTCAATAAATCAAAAGTCACCGAGCATTCGTCAAACGATTTTGAAATAAGCGAAGAATTTACCGTATTTATTACCGCCTCCGCACCGAAACCCGCTTTAAGCATTTTTTCGGCAAGTGTCACGCAAAGTCCCGAATTTACAGCCGCCTTTGTACCCGTACCCATTCCGTCGCATATAAGAGCATAAAATATACCGTCATCATCTTTAAATACAGAATAAGTATCTCCCGAATACTTCTCGCTATTACAACAAATCTGATTTGCCGAAAAAATGCAGTCAAAATCCGCTTTTTCTTTAAAAATATATGATATAAATTCGCCGTGTTTTTCCGTTTCGGGATACATAAATTTTCTGTTTGTAAGAATACCCGTTTGTTTTATGAAGTTTTCGGTGTCGGTTTTTCCCGTTGAAGAAAAAACTTGTATTTCAACAGTCATTTTGTCAAGTGAATTAACCGTGCAGACACATCTTTTCGTTTTGTATCCGCATGAAAGCGAAATGGTTTTTATATTTTCCGCAATTTCCTTTTCAAAGTGAATACTGCTTCCCAAACGGTTTTCAAGTGACATCAGAAGCGCCGAAACATTTACAAACTGCTGTGCGGCGGCAGAATATATTTCATTTATTCTTGCTTCTTCCCGCTCCTTTATTTTATATTCGCTGTACATTTTGTTAAAAGACGAGCAAATCATCTCCGTTCTGATACATCTTGAAGAAAATCTTGTCGGAACAGATTTGTATTCAAGATATTTTCCCTCTTTTTTCATACATATAAGGGTATTAAAACAATCCTGCGTATCATCAAAACTTTCGTTCCAGCACGAGTCGTAAAGCCCGCAGGAACCGCATATACTGTCTTTTGTTTTTTTGCATATTGTATTTATCCCCGTACGTTCCGTCTTTTTCAGCGCAGAAGATACCCCCGTAAGTGATGTACATATATCAGAGGAAGCCTCCGATGCTTTAATCAGTCTTTTTGAAATATCCGCTTTTATAATATCTGCGGCAGGTGAAACCGTAACGGGCGTTAAAAGTTCCGAGAAATATTCCGATAAATTTTTCGGCATAATTAAAAAGAGAACGGAAGCCGCAATAACTTCCCCGATAATACTAATGTGTTCCGTATTGCCGTATGCGACTACGGACAGCACAATCGAAAAAGCAACAAAAGTAACGGCGGAAACGATTTTACCGAAACGGGAAACCGCACCGCAAACGAGTCCGCAGAACGAAAGAATAAGCGCAATAATATATTCACCGCTTCCGAGACTTAAAGAAAGCCCCGTGCAGATGCCCACGGCAGAACCGCCCCACTCCCTGCCGTAATATCCGCATATTAAAACAGCAAGCATACCGACAATCTGTGCCGGAAAAATCCCGAAAAATGAAATATTTTTAACGGAAAGCAATAAAAGAGAAAGGGAAACTATTATTAAAATCGCTTCTCCCGATGTTAACGATTTAACCGTGCTTTTTACACTTAAAATATTACGGACTTTGTAAAACAGATATGCCGCACCTCCGCCGCAGACAGCCTCGCATAAACACAATATCAAAGAAAGCGCCGTTACATCTTTTGAAAACACTATTGCAAGTCCCGTTACAAAAATGCAGGAAAACGAAGTAATTACGGGTATTACCGCCTGATTTTTTATTATAAACTGCCTTAACGAAACCGAAATAACCGTTACAGCAAGAAGGGCGGCACAATACCTTAAACTTATTACCGAATCCGTACCGCAAATATACCCGATTAACGATCCGACAAGCGATGCCGGTAAATGCTTTAAATCCTGCGAAGCGCAAAACGCAACTCCGAAAGGCGAAAAGTTTTCCGACACACCCGAACAGCCGAAAGAAAATCCCAAAACGAACGAAACCGCCTGCATAAGCAGTTTTTTCTTTGAAAATTCTTTTTTCTCCGGTTTTGTTTTCGGTAATTTTTCCATTATCTGCGCAACACTCATAAACAACCCTGCCTTTTATCATATACGGTTATTTTAAATCCCGTAAACTAAAAAAGCGGTCACAATATGTTGATAAAAAATAAATATTTCTGTATAATTTTATTCTTAATAAATATGTAATATTTCGGTAGTTTTTCTGTTGAAATAAAAGAATAGTATATTTCCCGAAGGAGGAAAAATTATGTACACAGTACTTATATGCG
>JAZUHA010000380.1:0-11166 GCA_045641485.1 Acutalibacteraceae bacterium | reverse complement strand
GCCGCTTTAACAGCACCTACGTCACCTCTTACCATAACGGTAACAAGTCCGCCGCCTACATGTACTTTGCCGATAAGGTTAACATTTGCTGCTTTAACCATTGCATCGGCGGCTTCAATAGAGCCGACGAGTCCTTTTGTTTCAATCATTCCGAGTGCCTGTAATGTTGCCATGAGATTTTCCTCCTAAAAAATAAATATTTGAAAAGACATAGTCTTTTACTTACTGTTATTTATTACCCGAAAGACGCTGAATAATTGCTTTTGTTATATTTTCAACATCTTTCTGAGTAATTTTGTCTGTGTCGCAAGGCGTATTATTTGATGTGTTGCCCGAAGTGTGGGCATTTACCTTGCTTTGTCTTATAAATTCATCATAACCTCTGTTTATAGATTCGTTAAACGAACTGCCGTAAACGGGTTTAGACGATGCCGTAGCCGAAGCTGTATTTATTGACGGGAATGAGTTTTGAGGAGCCTTGTTATTGCTTCTTACATCCTCAAGTTCTCTTGCACCGAATGCGACTCTTCTTATGTTTATTAGGTTAAGAGGAGTTATGTTATCCGATGTTGCACTTCCGCCGACTGCACCGCAGCCGAGTGTAAGAGCGGGTGAGAGATTTGTTGTGGCACCTACGCCGCCCAAAGCACCGGGAGTATTTACAAGAAGTCTTGAGACGGGTTTTTTAAGTGCGAATTCTTTTATTATATCTTTATTCTGTGAATGTATGGTCATTGTATGACCTACGCCCTCATTATAAAGAATTTCCATACATCTTGCACAAGCGGATTCCCAATCGTTTTCTGTATAGAATGCAAGAATCGGGCAAAGTTTTTCTCTTGAATACGGGTTTGTTTTGCTTACATCCGTCTGCTCGGAAACAAGAACACGTGTTCCCTCGGGAATGGAAAATCCTGCCATATCGGCAATAACTTTTGCGCTCTTTCCGACTATTTTCGGATTCATTGTGCCGTTTGCACGAAGAATAAATCCGGAAAGTTTTTTCGTTTCCTCCGCATTTAAGAAGTAACCGCCCTGTTTTTTAACTTCTTCCGTAACTTTATCTTTAATACAACTTTCCGTAACAATACTTTGCTCGGAAGCGCAGATTGTTCCGTTATCAAATGTTTTGCTGTCGAAAATTCTTTTGACGGCAAGAGGAATATCCGCAGTTCTTTCAATAAATGCGGGACCGTTGCCGGGACCTACACCTATTGCCGGATTTCCCGAACTGTATGCGGCTCTTACCATAGCCTCGCCGCCCGTGGCAAGAATAACGCCGATATCTCTGTGTTTAAGTAAAGTATTCGTGGCTTCAATGGTAGTAAGGCTTATTGCCTGCACGATATTATCGGGTGCGCCCGCTCTTTTTGCCGCTTCCTGTATTATTCTTACTGTTTCGAGAATACAGCATTTTGCATTCGGATGGGGGCTTATTACTATCGCATTACCCGCTTTTATCGAGATAATTGATTTATACATTGTGGTAGATGTGGGGTTTGTTGACGGTATAAGTGCCGCAACAACGCCCATAGGCACGCCGACCTCAATAATACCTTTTTGCGTGTCCTCTTTAATTATGCCGACGGTTTTCATATCTTTGCAACTGTCGTAAGTTATTGTACTGCCGAGAAGATTTTTAAGCACTTTATCTTCCCAAACACCGAAGCCCGTTTCTTCTACGGCTTTTTTTGCAAGTTGTTCGGCATTGGCGGCACAGTCCTTTGCAATTTCATAAATAATTCTGTCAATTTGCTCCTGAGTAAAAGAAGAAAGTTCCTTTTGTGCTTTTTTTGCATTTGCCACAAGGTCTCTTACTTCCTGAATAGATTGTAAATCTCTGTCCAAACCCATAATACTCACCCCTTAATAATCTATGGGATTATTTGCTATTTTCATAATTCTTTGTTCAAACGCTTCGCACGCCGCTTTACACGCCGCCTGCTCACCCGTAAGCAGTCCTCCCGCAAAGTTTGTTTCCGACGGCGGACCGTAAAACACTTTCATTTCGACATCGGCTTTTTTCAGCGCCTCATCCATACCGCATATCGCTTCCTGCGGGGCGGCAATCAAATACGCCATTGCAGTCCCCTCGGGAACACCTGCCTGCCCGGAAAGATATGAACCCGTTCTTGAAATGCAGTGCGCAAAATAAACAACGGAATCGTCATCGTTTGCGCTGTAAAATGCGGCATCGTTTTCTATGTAATCCACGGCAGCCTGAACTCCGCTTTTAACCTCGGCAGGGTCGAGCGAACCTAAAATCCCTATAAATTCACCTGCGAATGCGGTGGAAGCATTGGAAGAGCCTGCATACATACTGCGTGCATAAACTACTTTGCAATTTGCTTTTTTTGTCGCTTCGTCAAGTGCGGCATAAGAAACATCATCACAATCGGTCGTTATAATGCCGAGAGATCTGACATCTTCGTCTGCATTAAGGTTTTTTAAAAGTCCCGTATCTGCGTTGGGAATTATCTGAACACTTAAAACGGTTGTTTTTAATCTGTCGCCCTTAATAAAAACCACCTCTTACTTTTTAAGGTTTACACCGCTTGCTTTGTTTTTATAAATCAAATCTATAACTTCGGCTAAATATGCGCCGGCTTCAACCGATGTAATACCGCCCGAGTGAATGTTGGAAACAACCGTTCTGTTTGCTTCCGGCATACCCACCTTTGAGCCGTATGTTAAATATGCGCTCATACTTTCGGCTGTTCCGAGTCCGGGGCGTTCGCCTATCAGTATACAGGTTACTTTTGAGCCGACGATTTCACAAACATGATCCATACTTGCAACACGCCCGTATTTTATAAAAAACGGAGTGCCCACACTGTAACCGAGTGCTTTAACGCCGTCCGTAACAGCCGGAAGAACATCCTTAACATTTGCTTCAATAGCCTTTGAACTTAAACCGTCCGATACGATAAACTGAACATCGGGATTAGAAGTACATTTACTTTTTATCTCGTTTACCGTTTTTTCATCGAATTTTCTGCCCAAATCAGGTCTTGTTAAATGCTCGTTTCTGTCTTTTGCACAAGTTTTAACACAAAAAAGCCCCAAAGCTTTCATTTCATCTTCGTTTACATCGGCAAAAACGGAATCTCTTGCGGCGGCGTGGTCTGCTCTTAAAGCAAGAAGCGTCTGTGTTTTAAGTCTCGGTCCGCTTCTGCCTACGCCTATTCTTGCAGATGTTTTTTTCATCATTCTCAAAAGACCGTCTTTATCGGCGGGGTCGTCTATTAACGGAACGGATTTAACTTCTTTTGAAGTGATATCGGGAATATCTCCCGTATCTTCCGAAACATAGGTGTTTACCGCTTCTTTAACGGAATTTGCATCAATATTCCCTGCGGAATTAAGTTGGGCGAGAACTGCCTGAACAATATTTTCAATAGCGTTATTATCCATACTTAACCCCTTTTCTTAAGAAATATCGACGGATCTCCGGCATATTTTGTAAATTTGCCGTTTTCCGTAATACCCATTTTTTCAAGCCATTCATCAAATTCTTTTATAGGTCTTAAATTAAGAATTTCTCTTAATGTTGCAGCATCGTGATAAGCGTTTGTCTGATAATTCAGCATAATATCGTCACTTGTGGGAACGCCTAAAATATAGTTTACACCGCAGGATGCAAGTAACAGTGAAAGATTTTCTATATCGTTCTGGTCTGCCATCATGTGATTTGTGTAACAGCAGTCGCAACCCATGGGAATACCCGTAAGTTTGCCCATAAAATGGTCTTCAAGACCGGCTCTTATAACCTGACGGCTGTCATATAAATACTCGGGACCGATAAAGCCGACAACGGTATTTACCATAAAGGGTGAAAACTCTTTTGCAAAGCCGTAGCATCTTGCCTCCATAGTAACCTGGTCCGCACCGAAATGAGCATCACTTGAAAGTTCGGAGCCCTGTCCCGTTTCAAAATACATAACATTGGGACCCGTGGCGGTGCCGTGATGTAACATAAGCTGCCGTGCTTCTCTTACGGTGTCGGAAGTAAAACCGAAAGCTTCGTTGCCTTTCTGACTGCCTGCAATACTCTGGAAAATCATATCGCACGGCGCACCCCGTTTTACTGCTTCTATCTGAGTTGTAATATGACCTAAAACGCAAATCTGCGTGGGGATTTCAAATTCATTTTTAATTTCATCAAGTCTTTTTAAAACTTCGCTTAAACTTGAAACTGTATCGTTAACGGGATTAAGTCCCAGTAAAGCATCACCGCAACCGTAACTTAAACCCTCAAATAAAGATGCCGTAATACCTTCTACATTATCCGTTGTGTGGTTTGGCTGAAGTCTTGTGGAAAGCCTGCCTCTTTCACCGATTGTTGTATTACAGTGTGCCGTAACTCTTACCTTGGAGGCACAGTAAATAAGGTCAAGGTTAGACATTAATTTACAAACGCCTGCAATAACCTCACTTGTTAAACCTCTTGAAATGTGGCGTATATCTCTTTCCGTAGTGGTGTGCGCCAAAAGATATTCACGCAATTCCGCCATAGTCCAATTTTTTATTGAATTATAAATAGGTTCGCTTACGGCGTCCTGAATAATTCTCGTAACATCATCTGTTTCATAGGGAACAACAGGATTTTCTCTTAAGTCGCTTACAAGTAAATTTGAAAGAACTTCTTTTGCCGCTATTCTCTCGGTACCGCTTTCGGCGGCTATTCCCGCAAGAATATCACCGGATTTTTCTTCGTTTGCTTTAGCCAAAACATCTTTTACATCTTTAAACTGATATGTTTTGCCCAAAATAACCGTTTTAAGTCTCAAGGTTTATCCTCCTAACCGAAAATAAGAGTCTTTATAACTACCGGAATAACAAGCCCGTCCATTAAGGGTTTCCCCAAATCTAAAAAATCTCCGTCATCAACGAATATACCGTCTATGGAAATAATGGGTCTGCCGTTTTTTATTTTTCTTTTTATTACCTGCCCCGTTACCTTTGCAATATCCGTTTCAAGCAGAATGAGCATAGGTAAACCGCTTTGCAAAGTTTCGTCTAATACGGAAGAAACCGTATCTGCAATTACCTGTATCTGCGAATATGACGGGTTTTTAATTCCGGGCAGAGCAAGTACAAAATTAACCGTATCACTCTGCTCTGAAAACCATTTGATTTTTTCTTTTAAAAAATCTTTGTTGCCGTTTAATACAAAGTTCTGTTCTTCCGTATTGAGTTTTAATACAGGAACATTTTTCAGCGGTAAAACTCCGTCCGAATAGGAAATAGTGCTTCCGCTTATAGATGTCGTATATGTTCCCGCACCCACTACGGTGGCTCTTATTGTTTCTTTTGCGTTTACAACCGTAAACTTGCCGTATAAATTACTTTGTCTGAACGCTTCACCGAGCAAAACGCCGATATCACCGAACCTGAATTTATTATAATCCGTTTTATATATACAGTCCGCTACTCCGCCCGAAAAGCAAACCGCTTTAATGGGCTTTTCTATGTTCAGTTCGGAACTTGTTTTTGTAACTATAGATTCCGTGAGTGCGGTTTTTTCATACAGACCGAGCATCTGCTCTACGGCGTTAACCATTTCCGAGCAGAGAATTTTAAGTTTTTCTTCGGTAGTCTTTTGATTTACTTCCAAGCCGAGACCGCATTTATCGGAAATTTTCCGTGCAGTGGGGCTTACATAAGTTACCGTTAAATCTTCTTTTACTCTTAAAAGTCTGCCGCCTACATCGGCACAGCCTTTTGAAACGACTTTTCCGCAGTCAAAAACAACGATATTCGTCGTGCCGCCGCCTATATCGAGGTTAACGGTAACACAGCCGTTTTCTTCGGAATAACTTTGCGCTCCGCTTCCTTTTCCGGCTATTACCGATTCAAGATCGGGACCTGCCGTGGATACTACAAAATCGCCTGCAAAATCGCTTAATTTTTCAAGTACCAAAGCGGAATTGTCTTTCCTTGCGCTTTCGCCCGTTATTATTACAGCACCCGTATCCGTGTCCTGCGGTTTAAAACCGGCTTTTTTAAATTCACCGGCTACGATATCACGGATTTTATCACCGTCAATCAAATACGAATTTAAAAGAGGTGTGGTATAAATATCGCTTTTGTATATTACTTCTTTATCCACTATCGAAATATGGGGAACGGCGAAAAAGCCCGATATATTCTCCATATATATTCTGCTGAAAATCACCTGCGTTGTAGATGTACCGATATCAATACCGACACTTAAAACATCGTTACCCAACGGTACACCTCCGATTTGTTTCAATATAGGTCTAAAAAACAATATACCAATTAAAATTATACCATATTATTTAATTTTTTCAATGTTTTTTTCACTTTTTATTCGGAGAAAAAACAGACAGTTCGGCGCCGTTTTTGCCGTAATCAATAATCAGATATCCGTCATAAAAAGATGTGCAAAAAGATGTTCTGCTTATCCCGTGATTTTCAAAAAGATTTGTTTTTAACGATTTAAAATCTTCGTAAGCAAAATCTTTCCAGAAAGGTTGCGGACGGATTTTTACTTTTTTAAGATAATCGTATTTTAAATCGTCGATATACTCTTTTTTTATCAAGCCGATATCTTTAAGATACTGCAGTAAATTCTCAAGATTTTTGTTTACGGACAGTTTTTTATCGTAATAATCATAAAATCCGACAAAAAACTCAAACCAATTTTCAATCGCTTCGTCTTTTATTAAATGTTTAATTAACGAGACGGCATTTTTCCCGTTCCAAAGCCACTCAAGAGATTTTTCGCATTTATGAATTATTTGTATTTCTCCGCTTGTAATAAAATCGTTTTTCAAAATCTCATAAGGCTCGTTTTCGTCATATAAATAATTATATTTTTCCGCTTCATTGCGGATTTCAGTGCCTCTTAACATCTTTAAAAATCCGAGTTGAAGTTCTTCGCTTTGCAAAAGAAAACATCTGTTAAACCCGTCTGTAAACGAAGACAGTGTTTCAAACGGAAGCCCTGCTATTAAATCAATATGAGTTGTACATCTGCCGCCGTCGTTTATCTTTTTTATTGTTTCGAGTAATTTTTCGTTATTCTGAACTCTGTTTACGGCTTTTATCGCATTATCGTTTATACTTTGTATGCCTATTTCCAGCCTGAATTTATCCGGCATTACTTCGTCACACAAAAAGTTTATTACATCATCGGTAAAAAGCCCTGCTTCTATTTCAAACTGATATATATTGTCTGTTTTTTGAAGCCGTCTGCAAATTTCAATAAACCTTTTCGGATTTATATTGAAGGTTCTGTCTAAAAATTTAATACACTTAAAATGATTGTTCTCAATAAACCGCAGTGTGCTTTCGATTTGTTGTTCGCTGAATACTCTCACGCCTTTTTCCGTTGAAGAAAGGCAGTAAGAGCAGTTAAAAGGACAGCCCCGTGAAAGCTCCGTATAAATAACTCTGTTTTTTATATCATCCTCTGAATACAAATCAAATATATCCGGTACATTATTAAGGTTTTCGGTTACTTTCACATCGGCAAAAGGTTTGTTTTTTGTCGCTATGTATGTTTTGTCAAAACCCTCTCCCGATTTTAAGCCGTCTAAAAACGGCATAATTATTTCTTCACCTTCACCGCAAAGAATAAAGTCAAAGCATTCTGCAAATTTATGAGGTTCAAAACTCACTTCGGGACCGCCTGCAAATACGGTTTTATCGGGATAAACGGTTTTTATTTCCCGTGCAAGTTTTTTCATAAAAGAAATATTCCAGATATAGCAGGACAACCCGATAACATCATAATCACGAAGTTTATCGGTTACATTTTTTATTTCGTCTTTTATCGTGAATTCCGAATAAGCAGCACAATACTTTTTGTCCGCAATTCTTGAAAGCAGACGAACGGCGGGCGAAGTGTGAATATATTTTGAATTTACGGCAACAAAAATAACTTTAATGACTATCAGTCCTTTAGTTTGGATTTATATTACTTAATCAGTTCGTCAATCATATTTTCATAATAACTGTCGGGAAATTTTTTTATTACATATTTGTGATTACCGCTTCCGACGGTAAAATTATTTATTCCCGTTTTTTCGTCTGCACTCGCTTTACCGCACACTGTACAGTAACCGGCTTTTTCTTCGTCATTTATTATTGCAAGAAGTACAAGCATCGGATCCCACGAACTTCTGCCGTTTTCGGAGCCGTGAGCGGTATATCCGTATTTGAGCATATCGCCGTCAGACTGTTTTTTCCCCGTAATAACCGAATCTCCGACTTCCCACCCGAGAAGAGTTACGGGAACGGGTGAATTTTCAAAAATATAATGTGCGGCTTTTCGTGCGGCGGGATATGCACAAAGATTGTATTCTTTTCCGTTTTCGATATCCCAGCGCCCCGCCATCATCCATATTTTATTTACTTTTTCTTTAATAAGTTCCCGTCCGCAAAGCGGTGAAATGTCATCGGGTCCGCTAGCCATAAGCTGATGAATAATCTGCGGAAAACCTATTTCCGTTATATCCGCTTTTCCGTCAACTTCACAAAGCGCACGGCGGTAAACTCTGTATGCTTCGTCACAGTCTTTGTTTTCAACATCGTGCGGATATTCTGCAAAAACATCCTGATATTTTCCTCTGCTGCCGTCGTCGATAAAAGTACGGTCTAACCCTATCGGTACGCTTACTCCCTCATTTTTCATAAATGCACTTATTGACGGTGCGGTTTTATCCGTTACCGCATCGGCACAAACACATTTCAGTTCGATTATACCTGCTTTATGAGCACGGCACAAAAGTCTTAATGCGGCTATGTCGTCACAATCGGTCCACCAATCCGTGCCGTGAATAATTTTAACGGGAGTTTTTCTTTCTTTTGAAAGTTTTTCAAAAATGTTCATACAATCTCACCTATATAACGGATTTACTCAAACGGAGTAAAATAATCATATCATTGTAACATAAATATTGTCAACTTTTATTGATTTTTGAGTGAAAAAGTAATAACATAGAAATAATCTTACAGGAAACGGAGTTGTTTTAAATGAATGCACTCGAATATGTTCTTAAGGGTTGCAGATTTGTTCTTAAAAAGCACTCGTTAAATTCAAAAAAAGAACTTCCCTTACCCGAAATTAAAAAATTTGATTATATTCCCCGTGCAGGTGCCGGAAATTTTACCTGCGGATTTTGTAAAGCGGATATTCTCCCGAAAGATTTCGGCAAAAAGAAATATTATGTTGCGGGTTACGGTGAAAATAACCCGGCAACCGGAGTACTCGATAAGCCGTATGTCCATGCCTTGTGGCTCGACGATAATTCGGGCAGGGGCGGTATTGTAATAGTTTCCATAGATGACGTGGGTATGCTCAGTACGGATGTAAACATAATAAGAAAAAAACTCCGTGAATTTTCTTACCTTTCGCATTGCAGAAGCATAAATGTTATAAGCACGCATAACCATGCCGGTATTGATACCATGGGTATATGGGGTCCGCTTCCGCTTACGGGCAGAGATCCCGATTATATGAATTTTATTTTCGATACCGTTGTTGACTGCGTTAATAAAGCATATAAAAACAGACAAAGCGGTAAACTTTTTAAGGGCAGTATCGAAGTCCCCGATATGCAGGAGGATATTCGTCTTCCCGTAGTTTATTCAAAAACTCTTACCCGTCTGCGTTTTGTTCCCGAAAACGGCGGCAGAGAGACCTGGATTTTAAATTTTGCCTCACATTCCGAATCGCTTCAGGGTTGCAATTCAAGAGTAAGTGCGGATTTCCCGGGATATATGAGGGAAAGGCTCAGCGAAGAAGCAAATGCAGATGTGCTTTACTCTGTCGGGTGTATCGGCGGTATGATAAGTATGGATATTCCCGATGAAAAAAATATCCGTGAAAACGGCGGTGATTTTGCCGAAAACACGAAAAAAATCGGCAGAAAACTTGCCGGATATGCCATGGATATTAAAGAAGAAACCGAACTTAAGCCTAATATTTCTTTTGTAAAACGGGAAGTATATTTCAAAGCGGATAACACCGTTTTAATGCTTGCCGCAAAAGCACACATTATAAAAGCGGCGGCTTATTCTTCAGAAGAAAGTCCTACGGGCTATGTACTTAAAAGTGAAATGTCTTATTTTGAAATAGACGGATTTAAAATTCTTATGCTTCCGTGTGAACTTTTCCCGGAACTTGCATACGGCGGTTACCTTAATGCAGAGGAATGCGCAACCGGTCTTTCACCGTCTGTAAATCCCGTGCCGCTTACAGAAACGGCAGGCTCCGATGTTATGTTTATAGGTCTCGCCAATGATGAAATAGGCTATGTTATTCCGCCGAATGATTTTCTTTTACACGAAACTCTGCCCTATGCGGAAAATGCAAGAGATGTTCTCGGCCGCCGTCATTATGAAGAAACAAATTCTTTAGGTCCCGATACGGCAAAAACAATATCCGCCTGCTTCGGTGAAATACAGGCGGATGTTAAAAACAGGAAAAAATCATTCGGTTAAATTTATGGCGGTCTGTCCCATTTTTAACCAATCATAATTTTCTCTGCAGTCTAATACATAATCAATATATACAGTGTTATCTTTTATCTGATATATAACCAAATACCGGTTTTCAACATACATTTTACGATATTTGTTTTTTGTAATATACTCCTCGTTAAAGAACGGATAACGGTTTGGCATCTGTTCTAATGAATTAAAAGCTTCAATCAATTTATTTTTAGTTCTGACAGCAGCATTTTTATTGACATTTGCTAAAAAAGCAATATGTTTTTTCAGCATATCTGCCGCACGCCGTGATACAACAACATTATATTTTTCCATATCACACCTCAGATATGATTTTATCAAGCTCATTATTAAGTGCGGCAACAGAAATATCGTTTATTCCTGCAAGTCTGTCTTCTTCAACTGCCAAAAGCTGTTCTCTTAACTCTAATATTTTTTCTTTTTTTGTAAAAGCTTCGATATCCATAACAACGAGATCACCTTCACCGTTCTTAGTAAGAAAAACAGGTTCTCCCGTCTTTTTGCAAAGATTGGAAATTTCATTATAATTCTGCCTGATTGCGGCACTCGGTCTGATAGTCATAATTTCAACTCCTCGTAGTAATATTATGTATATATTATATTATAATTATGCTATATTGTCAATGATTAGATTGCTTACGATTTAGTAAGATTAGCAAGATA
>JAZUHA010000379.1:0-2060 GCA_045641485.1 Acutalibacteraceae bacterium | reverse complement strand
GTCTGTTTCGCTTTTTGCGGTATCTGCATCAATCCCCGCTTTTCTTATTGTATCTACAGCGTGATTTAACGTGTTAATAAAAATCCGCATATCCTTAAAACCTTTTACAATCTGCTTTTTCGGATTTTTCCGTCTGTAAAGAATATCCGAAATAAGTCTTTCCGTTTCGTTTACATTAAGATGGCGGTCAACAATTATATCAAGTGCCTTATTTCTTGCGGAATTGTCGGGGAGTAAAAGAAGCGCTCTTGCGTGGCGTTCCGTAAGTCCTGCGCACGCTATTCTGTAGCGCATATCGGGAGGAAGTCTTAAAAGCCTTAATTTATTGGAGAGTGTAGACTGCGCCTTACCGAGTTTTTTGGAAACTTCTTCCTGAGTTAAGCCGTATGTTGATGTAAGCCTTTCTATTGCCTCGGCTTCCTCAAAAAAATCGAGATTTTGGCGCTGAATATTTTCTATGAGTGCAAATACGGAAGACTGTTCATCGGAAACATCCATAACTATTGCGGGTATTTTACTCATACCCACCATTCTTGCGGCACGAAGTCTTCTTTCACCGGAAATAAGTTCGTACTTTTCGTTTTCGAGCGGCCGCACATTTATAGGCTGAAGCATACCGCTTGTCCTTATTGAAGTTGCAAGTCCCTCAAGTTCCGCATAATCAAAACGAATTCTCGGCTGATTGGGGTTCGGTAAAATATTTTCGTGAGGTATTAACTGTATCTGGCAGTTTGCTTTATTTTTTGTAGTTGTTCGCATAGTTTTTATCCTTTCACGACTTGTCCGTTTCGGTAATCTAAACATACCACATTCCGGCACAAAAATAAAGCAGTTTTCATCGACCGAAATCGTTGAAAACTGCGTTAAAACTCTTTATTTATAACGGTTTTTCGGAAAATTTTACCGAAGCACGGAAGTACTTGGCGAAAACTGCGAAATGTTTTTAAATTTTTATTGATAATTTTTTAAATCTTAAAAGTGTTATTTAAACAACTCGGAATGACTGCCGACACGATTTAACATCAATATAAGCAAACCACTGTCCTTTTCATAAATAAGCAACCAATCCGGCTCAATATGACATTCACGGCAACCTTTATAATCGCCTGTCAGGTCATGGTCACGAAATTTTGCCGGAAGCGGTTTTCCGTTTGCAAGTATATTCACAACGGAAAACAGTTTTTCAATATCCTTACCTTGCTTTTGGGCAAGTTTAATATCTTTTTTGAATTGATTTGTAAATCTGACCTCGTAGTTCATACCTCAAGTGCCGCCCTTAAATCATCCATAGTCTTATAACCCTTGGCATTTTTATCGTGCATCAACTTGCGTCCTTCTTCAATGGCGGCGGCAGTGGTTTCATTCGGAATATCAAGTTTCACTTCAAATGGAAGTCCGCCCTGACGAATAGCCTGTCGAAGAAAAATATTGACTGCCGTAGATAAATTAAGTCCCAACTGTGCAAATATCTGCTCCGCATTTTGCTTCACTTCTGCATCTGTGCGGATATTCAAATTTGTTTGCATACTCATATATTATTACCTCCGTATTTATTCTATGCTAATATTATCACATTATGCATACACCGTCAACACAATTCAGAGAAAAATATATTATAATCATAAAGGTTTTCGGAAATTTTGCCGAAGAACGATTGTATTCGGCGAACTTTGCGAAATGTTTTTAACTTTTATGTTCATTTTCGGTTTGTTTTTATTTTCAACTCTTAATCCATCTTCCACCTAACGCCGGCGTTTTGGTCCCCCTCCTTAAATAAGGAGGAAAATCGTACATTTTGTTTTTCCTCTCATTTCGGCTTTATCAGGACAAAAAACCGATTTTTATAATTTTCCTCCCTAAGTAGGGAGGAGGACCGTGGCGACTGCCACGGTGGAGGATGGACAAAACAATTTTCAGATTTGTTTTTAAAATATCTTAGTATTGCTTGAATTTGACAGTTGTATATGTTAAAATCATCAGTATGAGATTAAATGAAAGGTGAATTTTTATGGGAAATGTTTTCTTTTTCAGTTGGGAAATTCCGCTTATGGAAATGTTCC
>JAZUHA010000378.1:0-5807 GCA_045641485.1 Acutalibacteraceae bacterium | reverse complement strand
CAGGGCTTCGGCGGAGGTATAGATGTATATGACGGCAACTATAGCGGCGTTGACCCGCAGGGAAGCTGTTATGTCTTAGATAAAGACGGCGACTTAATTAAAGAAGCATTTTCCTACACGGGACTGTTGACCGATGATATTACATATCCGTCCGGCGACGATAATATTAAGTATATTAAAGAGGTCGCTTTATTTAACGGAACATCTTTTGAAAACGCCTGTGAAGAAGCAAGGAATGCAGGCTACACGCCGGTTACAAAAGCATTTTCCGAAAGAGGAGATTACGCAAATTTAAACAGCAACGCCTGTTGCAGTGCAAAATTTATGGGAAACGGCAGTCATTATGAATGTATCGCCTTTAAACAGACGGCAAATCCAAATGAAGCCGTAACGGATTTGAGGATTTTTGTAACAACGGACAAAACATATTCACGAAACAATCAGACAAAGACTTATACACTTAACGGTAAAGATTCAGAATACACAATAGTAAGCGGTTGTGACGGAAATGTAAATTACGGTGTCACCTCCGATACAACCTGTGCATTCCTTTACTATACGAAAAATCAAAATGCAGGTTCGCCATTAACCGATATTATCGTTGAATTGCAAATAAGTTCTTCAACGGATGTTTACAGAACAACCGATCACCGTGCGCTTCAAATCGGCAATTTTACGGAAACTTTCGGAATAAACGATGTTTCGTCTTTTTCAAATGTAAGAATTGCAAACTTTAATCTCGGTTTTACAAGAGATACCGTTATAGGTGACTCCGTATATCTTTTCCTTAAAAGATACGACGGCTGTTCCGGTTATAACGCAGAAGTTCCGAAAGGCGTTGTAACAGGTGTTACCGATGTACTTGATGAAGACACGGAAGAACTTGTTAAGAAAAACGGCGGATATATTTACGGTGTTTGCCAACCTAACGATGATTACGATGCACTCGGTGATATAGGTTTCAACTGGGTGAGATTTGATATTCCCTTCCCGTTTACCGAAAGCGGATATAATAACGGGGATATCAGGTATGAAAGAAGTGCTTATACAGAGTATAAGGAACGCTGTCGGGAGTATAAATCAAGAGGATTTAAAATTCTTGCCGTTACGCCGTATCCTTACGACTTTAAAAATGTTATGGATTTAAATCCAATGGAAGACCTTGATACAGTTAAAAATATCGCACTTTATCTTTATAATGACCTTAAAGATCTTGTTGATATGTTCCAGATCACCAACGAGATGAATATTGATGGTTTCAGGCGTGTAAGCACTGACTATCCGCTGACTTTTGAGCAGGCGGCGGAATATATAGGCGTTCAGCTTGAGGCAATAAGCAAAGAAAAAGCAAAAACAAACGATACTTTTCCCGTAGGCTATAACTGCGGTGATGTTACGGAGTCAAGTTTAGAATTAAACCGTCTTATGAAACCGTATCTTAAATACTGCGATTATGTTGCACTTGACCTTTACACGGGCAATCAGGGGGAAGCATCACCGAAAGATTATTCCGACAGCGTTAAATTACTTAACAGCATTACAAACAAACCGATAATTATTACGGAGTTCGGTTTTTGGAGTGAGGGCGGAAAGAAAACCGCCGAACAGAAAGCATCAATTCTTTATGATAATTACGGTTATACCTCTGAAGCCGAAGCTATCGGTGACGGTCAGAATTTTATAAATAAACTGCCGTCTCAGTTCAGAAAAACACTTCTTCAGGAACATCCGAATGAGCAGTCACAGTGGCCTTCTATTGTATTCAGTCATTACTCAAATCATTTTTACGGCGAAACATCGCCTTATACGATAAACGGTATTCCCCACACCCCTGCAGGGCAGGGCGAATACTTCAGAGAGGTTATGTCGGAGTTAAAAAATGTAAGTTGTCTTGCCGGAATGATTATTTATTGCTGTAACGATCACGATGTCTGCTTTAACTGCGGTCACAGTTGGTGTCCGTTTGAAACAAAATACGGCATTTTCAACTACGACGGCACTCCGAAAGCATCCGTACCCGCAATTAAAGAAACAATAGCAACTCTTAAAGCGACAGACTTTTCACAAGACGAAGAAAAACCCGTTGCAAGTTCAAAAATAAACACAACCGTATTTCACAAAAGTTCAGGTAAGGCTTTATCCTCCGATGTCGGAGAAGTATATGAAGGCTGTACCGTTGTAACTTCACCGAAACTTATCCCCGGTTATATCTGCAACGAAACTCCGTCTTCACACACAAATATAACATCGGCTGTTTCTGTAACATATAACACATATACTCCCGTTACATATACTGCAACAAAAATCACAGACGGCGAAACCAAAACCGCTTCATTTAACATTGACGGTAATGCTCTTGTACTTGAAACACCGAAAAAAGCCGGTTATGATTTTACAGGCTGGAAAGTAACGGAAGTTGCGGGAACATCTTTAAACAAAACAAACTTTATAAAAGGCAAAGTATATGCACCCGGAACATACAGCGGTATGTACGGCAATGTAACATTTGAGGCACAGTGGAAAATACTTCCCTTTACCGTAACTTTTGATATTTCAAACGGCGGCACGAACTTAAGTTTTGAAAGTAAAGATGTTAATTACGGCGAAGTATACGGAAACTTAGCAACGGTCACTCCGCCGGACGGGCTTTATTTTGCAGGCTGGAATACAAAAAAAGACGGAAGCGGTGCGGTTATAACCGCAAAAACGGTATGTAATCTTACAGAAAATCAAACATTGTACGCTTGTTACGGTGACACAACTTATAATATTGCTTACGATAATCTGTTTATTCCCGAAGAATGGGTAAAAGCGGGCGGAAATGCTTTTGCCGAAAACAACTCTTCTGCGGTTTATAATGATGTCGACAACACCGTTTCGCTTACAAACAACAGAAAATCGGGTGAGGTAACAACAAAGACAAATGAGCAATATATGACCATACCCGTTACGCCCGGAACGACTTATTCTTTCTCTGTTGAAGTTAAAGCGACAAATGCCACCCAAGGGTGGGCTAACTTCCAGTTATTTGTATTTGACAATACCGGTTATACAGCACTCTGCGACGGCGGTGAATTTGTAAACAACAACAGCAAAAAAGTAATAACAGGTACTTATACCGCACCTGCCGGAGTCACCAAAGCAACAATACGGTTTGGCAATAAAACAAACGGTTCCACGCTTACATACAAAAATGTAAGATTTACGGAAAAAACCGCTGCCGACAGACTTGACGGTTTTGTTATTTATCCCTGCAGATACGGTACTGCCGTAAAGGGAGCCGCATACGACAATTTACCCGTACCGACACGCCCCGGCTATATATTTGACGGCTGGTATTCAGATGCGGGACTCACAGATAAAATTGATGAAAACGATACCGTTACGGGTGATATATACCTTTATTCAAAATGGAAGAATATCAACGAAGTGACATACGATAATCTGTTCTCAATTTCGGAATATGCCGCTTCAAAATCTCCGACCTTAAACGAGATAGAGGGAACGGCACCGATAGACCTTGTTAACGGTTCCGTTACGGTACCCGGAAATCCGGCTTCGGGCGGCGGTTCTCCGTATACAAGTTGGAATACGGGTGACGGATATTATACCATTCCCGTAACAGCCGGAACAAAATATTATCTGTCGTTTTATATAAATAACTGGGGCGGAAATGTCTTTGTTAAATTTGACAACGGCACTGCAACCGACACAAATATGGTAAAGCACTCCGGTCAGACATATATCGGTGACACACTCCCGGGCGACAGTGCACAGAAATATACATTTTATTTTGTCGCACCGTCGGGCGCAACAAAAATAGGCTTGCGTTTCGGTGCAAGCGGTTCTTTCCCCAGAACTTACAGCGATATAAAACTTATTGATGAATCACGATATTACGAAGATGCCGTGTACGATTCCGTTTTCGGCTATGTAAATACAAATTCAACATACGGTGAATTGCAGACACCGACAAGAAACGGTTACGGTTTTGACGGTTGGTATACGGAAAACGGCACAAAAGTCACATCATTATCACCGACGGGTAACGGCAATGTAAAACTTTTCTCTCATTGGGCAGAATCTTTTGATATAAATTATAATTCAATATTTGATTTTGATTCATGGGGCGCAGGTCAGAACAAATCGGGCGCTACATACAGTACTGAAGTTAATTACGGAACAAACAGTTACACCATTATTACATCCGACGCTCACACCGGCGAAATAACCAGCACGGCAAACGGCGGTAACGCCTACAGAATGCCTGTTGTCGGCGGACATAAATATAAGATTTCTGCGGACATCACAACAGATAAAGCAAATTCCGCTTCTAAACAGTATAACCTTTTGGTTTTTGAATGGCCCGAAACATACGATGTATGGAGCGGGTTCCTAAGCCCACTTGAACAAAGAACTTTTACCTTGAACCCCGGCGTAACCCAAACCTGCGTTCTTGAGTTTACGGCTAAAGAAGATGCAAAAACATTATCACTCCGTCTTTCGTCAAAATCAGACGGTGCAGGTAAAGCCACTTTCTCAAATATCCGTATTCAGGATATGACATCAACCCCCTACCCGGAAGCAAGTGTACAGATGCACGCCTTTAATACCGATTATCTTACAATTCAGCCCGACAGAAACGGTTATGATAAAAACGGCTGGTATGACACAATCGGTGCAGACGGTACAATAGGCGGAACACAGTATACGGACGCCTCGTCTTTTACCGGCAATAAATCGCTTTTTGCAAAATACACGCAGAAGAAATTCAATGTAACTTATAACAGCGCCATAGGTACTGCGCAAAAAGTTTTGTCCCTTGCTTACGGAGAAAACCCGACTACGGCATATATTCCCGATTCGGTAGGAAGTTTTGTGTTTGACGGTTGGTATTCCGATGAAG
Organism: Acutalibacteraceae bacterium; assembly: GCA_045641485.1. Taxonomy (GTDB): domain Bacteria; phylum Bacillota; class Clostridia; order Oscillospirales; family Acutalibacteraceae; genus DTU089. The sequence continues at coordinate 901 of JAZUHA010000378.1, read as the reverse complement.
ATTTAAGAACATTTGCTCCGCTTACCGTTACCGAACCGCTCACTCTTTATGCAAAATGGAGTATTCCCGAATACAAAATCTCTTACAACCTTAACGGCGGCACGGCTACCGGAAACAACCCGACAAGTTACTTAATAAATGACGATGACATCACTCTGAGTAATCCCGAAAAGCCCGGGTATACCTTTACGGGCTGGACGGGTTCAAACGGAAATACTCCGCAAAAGACCGTAACAATTCCAAAGGGCTCTGCCGGTAACAAATACTATACGGCAAACTGGTCGATAAACAGATATACCGTAACATTCAGCGAACAGACAGACGGTATAAATGAAAACCTGTTTGCACTGCCGGAGGCAACGGATTGGACAAAAATAAATTCAAATAATAATATCTATTACAAATATAATCCGCAAACAGGCAAAATTCTGCTTAAATCAAGAGATGCAAACGGTAATCTTGCCGATATGGATAAAGCCTCCGTTAAAATGAAACTTCCCGTTTCGTTAGATGCGGGGAAATACAGGATTACATATACAATTGATGATGTTAATAAATTATTCAGTAATTTAGGCAGTGCTTCCTTTGTTTTACATTTCTTTGATGAAAACGGAACCGAATTAACCACTTATGATCCGAGTGCGGCTAATTTCAAAACAACAATAACCTGTAACACATCAAAAACATTTTCCGTTCCCGTAAAAACAATTGAGTTTGGTGTATGGAATAACGGTGACGGAAGACAATTAAAAGAACTTGAATTAACAATAAAGATTGAAAAGACCGCCGGTGCCGCTACTGCATATACCCCGAGCGGTAAGGTATTAACCTACGGTTCAACATACGGCACACTTCCCGCACCGGAAAGAGCCGGCGGTTACACATTCGGCGGCTGGTATCT
>JAZUHA010000377.1:0-8744 GCA_045641485.1 Acutalibacteraceae bacterium | reverse complement strand
TCCGTCAGTATTTTGAGTTTGATAAAATGTATTCGGCTATAGAAAACGGTAATGCAAGTCAGGCTCAGCTTGATATTATGTATAGTACCACGGTAGGCGACAGAAAGCTTGAATTGGTTCCCATGGGTCATATCGTTCAGTTGGGCTCGGTAGTTGATTTTAATATTCCCATGCTTGAAACCGTATTTGAAAAAATCGGTACGCCGTATAAATACGAACAGTTTAAAGACCGTCTTGAAAGAGCAAAATACTGGCTCGAAAACTGCGCTCCCGAAAGTGTAAACAGACTCAGAACTCTCCGTAACTGGGATGTTTACAATGAACTCGACGAAACACAGAAAGAAGAAATAAAGAAGCTTTACGAGTATCTCTCAAACGGCGGCTACAGCCTTGACGATTTGAACAAAAAGTTATATGCCATTCCCAAAGAAGTTAACGGCGGCGAACTTGACGAAAAAGCATTGAAAGCGCTTCAGGGTACATTCTTTAAGAATGTTTATAAACTTCTTATAGATAAAGAAAAAGGACCCCGTCTTTACCTTTTCCTTTTCGCAATAGACCCCGAAAAATATGTCGGTCTTCTTGATTTCTCCTACCCCGCAACCGAGGAAGAACTTAAAAAGCCCGAAGCAGAGGAAGAAGTAAACGAGGACAAGCATATTTACGGCGAACCGGATGAATTTGTTCCTTTCACTCAAGAACAAATCAACATTGATTTGTTTGACAAAATTGATTTGCGTGTATGCGAGATTTTAAAAGCGCAGGAAATAAGAAAATCTCACAGTTGCTTAAAACTCACTCTTGATGACGGCAGCGGCGAAAACAGAGTAATCGTTTCTTCAATAAAGAGCGAATACACATGCGAACAACTTGTAGGTAAAAAGATTATTGTAGTTGCCAACCTTGAGCCTGCAAGATTTTCGGGAGTTGAAAGCAACGGTATGCTCCTTGCCGCAACAAACGGCGCTTGCGGCTGTCAGGTAATCTTCTTGCCGGATTGTGTTCCCGCAGGCACGAGAATTCATTGAGTACGGTATTATAAAGGGGCTGTCGCATTTTTTGCCAAATGCGACAGCCCCTTAGTATAAGTTATCAGTACTGCAGTGAAGCCATTACTGTTTCGGCTTCTTTAAAGGTGAAATTTTTAAAAGATATGTTTGTTACCGTGCCGTCTTTTTCGGGCAGGTCAATAAATACCTTATAATCGGAAGGTGTCCCCACTTTATTTGAAAGGGTCATAATAACAAATCCCGTGAAACAGCCGTCTTCCGTTTTACAGCATATTCTGAATCCGTTTGAGAAAAGCGGTACGCATCGCTCGACTCCGCAGTAAAAGGCAAAGCTTTTAAGCTTGTTTTTCGGTGAAGCGAATATGCCGTCATAAAATTCCGGCGGTTCACCCAAATAGAGGTAATATATGAATTCACCGTCATTTATACCGCTGTAACCCATAGCTTTCGCTCCGGCATTTACAAGCCGGTAAGTCAACCTGTCAAAAATTCCCGTTCCGAAGGAATCTTCTGCCGGAATACCGTAATCTTTATGCTTCCCGTAAGAAACGGTAATGCTTTTTTCTTTAAAATCTTCACTGAACGATAAAACCGAGTTTTTTGATTCCTCAAAGGTGTTGTTTTTTATTTCGTATTTTATATTTTTGTATTTTTCGGGCAGATTTATTTTGCAGTTTCCCAATACTACGGTTCCGTTATGACGTGGTGTGAATGTAAATTGGGGGTTTTCGCCGAAATTCGGTGATGCACCCTGTGAGCAAAGGGGCGAATTCCAAAATGAATATTCGAACGAAGAGCGGATATACTCACAGGCAATAAATGTTCCGAGCAGAACACAAATTACAACGGAAAGCGATACTGCTTTTATAATTGCTTTTTTTCTGCTCTTTTTAATTTTTTTACCGGCTTTTTTTACGGCTTCAAACTCTTTTGTGTCGTTTTCCGAAAAGACGGGGCATTTTTTAATGCTTTCCAATTCCGATTTGCAGACATCACATTCTGAAATATGGTTTTCGACAAGCTTTTTCGTTTCGTCACTGCAAATGCCGTCTTCGTAAAGGGGAAGTAAATCTTTAATTACACTACAACCGATTTTTTCCATTACTGTCAATCCTTTCCGAAATCATTTGTTTTGCTCTGAAATACGTAACTCTTGCCCAACTTTCGGATTTTTTAAAAACCTCTGCTATAACTGTATACGAAAATTCACCGAGAGCTTTCATATAAAAAACATCTTTGTACGGTGACGGCAGACCGTTAAGAACAGATAGAACCTCTTTAGCGGCGGCTTTGTCCTCGGTTTCTTCAGTAAAGGTTACCGAAAAAGAAAAATCCGTGTAATCCGTTTTGTGTTCTGATTTTTCTTTTTTTACGGCAGAAACAAAAATGTTATGTGCTATTCGGCAAAGCCAGGTTTCCACACGGCAGTCTTTTCTGAATTTCCCGTAGTTTTTGATGGCTTTCATAAATGTTTCAGCCGTTATATCTTCGGCAAGAGCTTCGTCAAAGCATAAGGAAAGAGCATAACTTTTAATATATTTATAATACTTTTTATATAAATATTCTATTTCGTCCATACGCTTCTCCTTTCTTTGATTTCATATATTTGACAAAGAAAAAAGCATTTTGTTACAAATTATTTTCAAACAGCGTGACACAAAAAATCCGTAAGGATTGCTTGTATCACGCTGAAAATAATTGATAATAACTATTTTATGTTTTGATTTATGATTTTTTCACAAAATGCGGACAGCGACGGTATATCATTTAATGCCGTTTCCCAAATAATACTCTCGTCGGTTTCGGCATAAGCGTGCGCCAACCAATTCCTCATACCTCTTATCATTCCCCACGGCATCATATCTTTAGTTTCGTCACGAAATTCTTCGGACAGACCGTTTGCCAATTCACCGATTTGCAGAATACACATAGCAACAGCATTAAAGTACGCTCTATCGGTAATAAACACATTGTAATCATTGCCGAAACGCTCAATAAAACCGGCGATATCATCACAATGGGTTTTTATGTGCATAAGTCGTTGAATATCGGTTTTAGTCATATATTTTCAACCTTTCCGCATAAAGATTTTCAATAAAAAACGGTGAGTGTTGCTTTGTGCTTTCCTGTTCTAACATTTGTGTGGTAACGATGTCAATTTCTTTTCCGAGACACTCAGACAAATCATTATAAAGACCGCCCATATCAAACATACTTTTTATTTTAGAGCCGTTTCTGTCTATAAGAATGTCTACATCACTTGTATCGTTTGCTTCATTTCGTGCATACGAACCAAACAAATAAACTTCTTTTAACTCATATTTCTTGGCTATCGGTGAAATAATACGTTTTATTTCATCTACCGTAAAAATCATAATTGACACCTGCCTTTCAATCTTATTATACCATTTACTTTAAGAAAATCAACCGGCAGATTTTTTGCTTACCCCCGTTGAATAATCTATGGTTACACCCGGCTGAGCATTATAGCAAAAAACATTAAAGCATACGCCGTCGCCGTTATCTTCAACCGAAAAAGCCTCCATCTGTACTCCTCTTGCAACAAGTTCGTTTCCGTTTATTACAACATAAGGTTTATTTTTGAATTTGGGTATATCTTTTAAATTGAGGAGGAATATGTTTGTGCCGCCGGTATAAGTCCGTCAGGCTCAGCTTGATATTATGTATAATACCACGGTAGGCGACAGAAAGCTTGAATTGGTTCCAATGGGTCATATCGTTCAGTTAGGCTCGGTTGTTGATTTTGTATCATTTTTTTACGGGAGCATCGTTTAGTTCCGTTTCAAATTTCGGTATAATCCAGTTTCCCACGGAAAAAAACATTGTTTTCATTTCACCGTATTCATATTCGTTAAGGTCTTCATCATTACTTGCCCGCTTTGAATTGAGATTTTTATCTACGGTGTAAATTGCAATAAGAGTATCATTATTTCTTATATATCTGTTGTTTTTATCAACAGAGCCGTCAAACTGAAGCACGATATTTCCGTTTGTATCCGGCACGGTATAAACGCAGGCGAGCGTTTCCGGTAAAACTTTATATTTTTTTGCTACCGCATTCAGATATTTATTGTTTTTATCATCGGAAAATATGCTTTTACCCGTTTTCTTGTATTTTTCCGTGGTTGTTTCGGCAGAAGTCTGTTTATTCTTTTTGGTTGTACTTTCCTGTTTTTTCGGGGCGGCAGTAGTTTGCGGTTGTGAAACTTTTACCGCTTGTGCAGTCGTTTGCGGTTGTGTGGTATTTTCCGAATAAACTTCGCTTACCTCCGCAGTTTCCGAGAAAGCGGCAGAAGTATTTTCCTGTACGGGTTGTTCCGTTACCGTTTGGCTTTCTGTTGTAATTGTTGCGATTATTTTATCGTTTTCATCATTTTTCTTTTTGCAGGATGTAAAGAAAACTGTAAAAACACAAACGGCACTTATACAAAAAACAATATTTTTAATAAACTTTTTTTGCAAAATACTCACCTTGATATTATATATTCGATTATAATCAAAGGATTTTACGGTTTATTATTGCCGTAAAATCCTTTAAAATCATTTAACTGTTTCGGGTCTTATTATTTAAAAAGACCGCCGAAGAATGATACGATTGTGTCGAAAGCGGCACTGAAATCATATTCTGCAAGGAAACCGGAAATTGTCTGTACGATGCTGTCAAGATCAATGCCGGAGAAGAGGTTTGTTATAATCTCAAGAATTGCTTCCATTCTTTTCGCCTCCTTAAACTTTATTCATATTTTTTATACCACAATAATTGACACCTGTCAATGATTTTCTTAACATTTCTTAAGAAAATATGAAAATAATACGCTCCGTTGTGTAAGTTTTATTTTCTTACTCCGTTAATTCCCGTAGGTGTTGCGGAAGTATTACTTCCGCTGTAAGACCTTACGGTATAAACATATTTTGTACCCTTTTTGGCTTTTGTATCGGTATAACTTACGGTTGCACCTTTTGTTATCTTTGCTATTCTCGAATAACTGCCGGAGCCTGTTTTTCTGTAAACATAATAACCGCCGGCGCCTGTTACCTTACCCCACTTAATAACAATGCCTTTTGATGAAGAAGTTGCGCTTGTAAGTTTGGGTACTGCAAGATATTTTATTACGGAACTTGATTTATAAAGACCGCTGCAGGAACCGTTAAACGCTTTTACGGTATAATAATATTTTGTTCCGCTTTTAACGGTTGTATCTTTATAAGACGTTTCGGAGGAACTCGCGTTACCGAGAGAAGTCCAGCCGCTTTCACCCGAAGCCTTTCTGTAAACTCTGTAACTCCCGGCACCTTTTACGGTATCCCACGAAATCTTGATATAACCGTTGCCGTTTGCTGCCGTAACTTTAGGTGCCGTAAGCCTTACGGCATTCGTATATGCGGCAGATGCGGATTTTGCGCTTCCGCTGTACGCTTTGATCGTATATACATATATAACGCCTTTTTTGGCGCCCGTATCCGTATAAGATGTTGCAGTTGAAAGAGCGGTTTTTATTCTGCTGAATTCACCGTCTTCTGTTTTTCTGTAAATATAGTAACCGGAAACGCCGGAAACTTTTTTCCATTTTACCGTTATACCCGTAGAAGCGGTTGCAACGCTTGAAATCTCCGGTACGGCGAGATATTTCAAAGATGAGGAAACAGCCTCTGCACTGTTAAATTCTCCGTTTGAGGAAACAACCTTATAAGTGTATGTTTTTCCGCTTGAAACCGATGTATCTTTAAAGGAGAGTGTCTGTGCATCAAAACTTCCGAGATTTTTCCAAAAACTGTCGGAAGAAAGTTTTCTGTAAACGGTATATTTATCGGCACCATTTGAGTTTGCCCACTTTACACTTACTCCGCCGGAAGCGTTGGAAACCGTAACCGTCGGCATGGCAAGATATTTGCACATAACCGTTTCGGATTTACCGTAAAGATTGCCGTTTTCGTCCATACTTCTTACAAAGAAGTAAAAATCTTCGCCTGAAGTGATTTTGTTTATGGTGTAGTCTGTCGAGGCGGTTTCCGCAAGTGCTTCGCCGTTTTTGTAAATCTTATATTTTTTTGCGCCGTCAACCTTGCTCCAGGTGAGTTTTACACCGCCGTTAACAGATACGGCAGTAAGACTGTCCGCACCCTTAAGATACAAAACGGAATCGGTAGCGGCTGACTGTATGCCGTCTTTTTCATCAAATACGGCTTTTACATAATACTGATATTTTTTGTTATTAGTACAACTTTCATCGACAAAGGAAAGTTGCGATTTATCGAGTGTAACTATTTTACCGTATGTTCCCGCAGAAGTTTTTCTGTAAACAGCGTAACTGTCTGCAACATCTACAGCGTCCCAGGAAACAACAATACCCGTATCTGCCGGCTGTGCTTTTACATTTTCGGGAGCCGGAATACGGCAAACGGAATTACTCTTTGCACCTTTGGGGCTTTCGCCTTTTTCCGTAGACACGGCAACAACTCTGTAAAAATATGATTTGCCGTTTTCCACATCGGTATCAACATACGGTGCTTCGTCTGCCGTGGCGATAAGTTTTAACACACCGCTTTCGTCTGCTCTGTATATCTTGTATTCATCTGCACCGTCTGAAATATTCCACGAAACATAAACGCCTTTTTCTTTATTTTCCGCAGTGCAGTCGGGTGCTTTCAAATAGAAGAACGGCTCTGTTTTTTCATTTTTACAACCTTCGCTGTTCTTAACAGAGGCAGTTACGACATAAGAATATGTTTTTCCGCTTTTTGCCGTGGTATCCGTAAATGAATTGAACTCTTTTTCCACAGAACCGACTGAAGTCCATATAACGGAATTTTCTTCCTGACGGTAAATATTGTAACTTTCCGCTTCAATAACGCCCTGCCACTCAATGTAAATTCCCGTTTCGGAATTTTTAACTTCCGCTATTGTAACGGTCGGAACACGGTAAACGAATTTCGACATTTCCGAAAGTCCGCTTTTTCCGTCTTCGCAAACTGCTTTTACGGCATATTTGTAACTTTTTCCGTTTTCTGCGGTTGTATCGGTAATTGAAGTTTCAAGACAACCGGTTTTAAAAAGGGAATATTCTTCATCACCGTTTGCTTTACGGTAAACTTCATAACTTTCGGCACCCTTAACGGCGTTCCATTCAAAATACAAACCGTCTTTTTCGTTGCCGAAATCTTTGATTATCGGGAAATCAACATAACAGCCCGTTTTTCCGCTTTCGGAAGTAATACTCGTCTGCGTTCCGATATATGCGTTTACATCATATTCGTACTTAACTGAGCTTTCGATATTTTTATCGCTGTAGGAAATAACATCTTTACCCACGGTAGCAAGAGTTGTCCATTTTTCTTCACCGCTTACACGGCGTAAAACCTTAAATCCGTCAATCCCGGAAAGTGCTTTCCACTCTATTTTTATAAGTTTATTTCCGTTTGTTACGGTAAAATCGGGTTTACTGATAAAGGTTATGGATTTTTCCGCAGAATCGTCTGTTGCCGTACCGTCTTTACCTACGGAAGCAACACGGTATGCATACTGTTCACCGCATTTCACATCGGTATCGGTATATTCGGCGGTATATATACCGTCTTTGCAGAGGTATTCCCAAACGCCCTCGGAATCTTTTCTTTGAACAAGATATTTTTCGGCGCCGTCAACCTCGTCCCAAACGATTTTTATACCGTCGTTTGTAAGAGAGATATCTTTAATAACGGGTTTATCGAGAGTTGTTTCGGTAAAAGAAGCAAAATTAACCCGTTCTTCTTTAATCGAGATATCATTCGTGTCTTTACCGTCTGATGTGATATATTCACGGCAGTAAAATTCAACATTAACGGTAGGTCTGTCATCACCTATTACTTCAAAAGTAACTTTAAACAGATTTGTTTTGGATAATTTTGTTATTCCCGAAGCACTCATAAAAGCAATGGCATATTTGTCGGTACAGCCCTTAACAAAGCCTTTTTCTTTTATGAAGTTTTCGCTTGAAAGAACAACATCTGTTTCGCTTTCGACAATTTTTAAAACAGCGGGATCAAATTCAATAACGAAAGATGCTCCGTTTAAAGATGTTACAGCACCGGGGGTGCTTACGGTATATGTAACCTTGCCGTTTTTAAAACCCGAAGACGAAGCCGAAATAAGGTTCTTTTTATTTGGTGCTTCTTCCGCAGCCGAAACCACGGCGGCGACATTAAATACGGAAAAGCACATTACAAGGCACAAAACCAACGATAATACTCTTTTCAAATTTTTCACAACCTTTTAAAATCGGGCTGTTACATTTGTAATGCAACAGCCGTCTTGTTTTTTAGTTTTAGTACTTAATTACGGAACTTGATTTATAAGCACCTGTGCAACCCGAATATACAGCTTTTACCGCATAACAGTATTTTGTACCTTTTTTGACGGATTTATCTGTATATGTTACTTTGGCATTGCCTTTTACCGTTGCAAGTTTTTTCCAACTGCCGGAACCCGTCTTTTTATAAACGATATAACTGTCGGCTAATTTGACCTTGCCCCAGGAGGCTTTAATACCGCCTTTTACCTTTGCAACTTTAACTGCGGGGGTGGAAAGTTTTGCGGCATTTACCGCAGTACCCGTAGCGGATGTTGTTTTGCCGTTATAAGCCTTTACGGCATATACATATTTTGTATTTGCTTTTGCGGATTTATCGGTATAACTTACCGTAGAACCGCTTTTGATTGTTGCGATTTTTGAGTAA
>JAZUHA010000376.1:0-1524 GCA_045641485.1 Acutalibacteraceae bacterium | reverse complement strand
AGGAGTGAGGAATTTCGGGGCACTGCGTGCCGATTATATATTACTTTATGAATAACAGGCAGTTTATTCTCCGATATTTACCTTTTTTCAGAGTGGAGTGTGGAGAGTGAAGAGTGGAGTTTCGGGGCACTGCGTGCCGATTTATATATTACATTGCGAATAACCGGCAGTTTGTTCTCCGATATTTACCCTTTTTTCAGTGAGGAATTAGGAATGAGGAGTGAGGAATTTCGGGGCTTCGCCGATTATATATTACATTATGAATAACCGGCAGTTTATTCTCCGATTTTTACCTTTTTCAGATAACAGATAATAGATAACAGATAAAAGATAAAAATTTCGGGGAACGGCAAGCCGTTCCGATTTATAACCGATGATGTATAACAATTATATTTTGTGTTCATTTTCGGTTTAATATGAACTTTCGACTTTAATATGTTATAAAAAAATCAACCGATTTATTATTCTTTGCTTTTAAAGAACGATAAATCGGTTTTTTAAATTTATTTAATTGTAATGAAAAATAAAATATGAAAGTGTGAACTAACGGTTATTCGCAATGTAATATATAAATCGGCACGCAGTGCCCCGAAACTCCACTCTTCACTCTCCACACTCCACTCTGAAAAGTTGAATATCGGAGAATAAAGTAACGGTTATTCGCAATGTAATATATAATCGGCGAAGCCCCGAAATTCCTCACTCCTCATTCCTAATTCCTCACTGAAAAAAGGGTAAATATCGGAGAATGAACTGCCGGTTATTAAGGCTAAAAACTAAATTCTAAAAACTAAAAACTAATAAATCAAATCACTCGGTTTAAACAGCAGATAGTCCGCCCCGGCATTTTTCAGTTCTTCTTGAGTTCCGAAGCCGTAAACTGCACCGGCGCTGTCAATTCCGGCACCTTTTGCGCCGTCAATATCATAAAATCTGTCACCCGTCATTATGGCTTTCGATTTATCCGTAACATTCATTTTTGTGAGTGCGCCGTTAATAAGATCTTTTTTGCTTGAGGAAATATGCTCAAATGTCTCTGCTTCTATAACTTCAAAAAGTTCGAGTATTCCGAGTTTTTCCGCTATTGCCTTTACAAATTTTTCGGGTTTTGAAGATGCTATTGCAAGATGTTTTCCTCTTGCTTTAAGTTCACAGAGCATTTCTTTTACTCCGTCATAAAGTTCTGATTCGTCTGCGGCTGTTACAGAGTAGCGTTCACGGTATTTTTCAATCATTTTATTTGCCGTGTCGTGGTCCGCACCGTAAATCTTCGTAAAACTTTCATACAGAGGAGGACCTATAAAATAGTCAAGTTTTTTATCGTCTGTTTCATTTATTCCGAAAAAACTCAAAGCATATTTTACACAGTTTTTTACTCCCGGTATGGTATCGGAAACGGTTCCGTCAAAATCAAAAATATAATAATCGTATTCTTTCAAAGTTATCACCCGAAAATATTTTATAATATGAGGTTAAAAAAGTAAATAAGTTATTTTATTTTTGTTGAAAAAAATACAAAAATAT
>JAZUHA010000375.1:0-3227 GCA_045641485.1 Acutalibacteraceae bacterium | reverse complement strand
TTATAATCGGCATAGCACTTACGGTTTTTGTAGCGGGATTTTTAAGAGAAAACGCTCTTGACGAAATAACTAAAAACGCAATAAGCGTTGCCGATATGACCTCAAGACTTATTTCCTCCCCTGTTTCAAAAAATGCACCCGACAGAGCAAATATAACGCTTTACAGAACGATAACGACAATCTCGGAATGTACAAACAGCGATGTTTTTATTTGCGACAAATACGGAACGGTTATTGCCTGCAAGGATATTTTAAAGAACGGATTTGAATTACCGAATAACACCTCAAATTGTAAAGTACACCAAAAAATCTCTATACCGGATTCCTATATAACAAAAGTAAAAAACGGCGGTTTTTCGGAATTTTCGAGAATGAACGGAGTTTTTACAAAAACAAACGCCCTTACTCTGCAACCGATTACGGTTAAAGGCTCGTTTATGGGTTTTGCGGTGCCGGCTTCGCCCGTTTCCGGCAAAATAATGAACACGATTTTTAAAATCCTGACAATTTTTATTTTTGCCGCCGCAATTACTCTTTTAATTGTGACCGTAGCAATTTTTTTCCTTACAGACAGATTTACAAAACCGATAAGACAACTTGCAACGGCTACAAGATGTTATGCTTCGGGTGATTTTTCTTACAAAGTTCCCGAAAGTAATTCAAAAGACGAAATTTCCGAACTTATAACGGAATTTAACGCAATGGCGGTTTCTCTTTCCAAACTTGAAAACTCACGAAGAAGTTTTGTTGCAAATGTATCGCACGAGTTTAAAACACCTATGACTACAATAGGCGGTTTTATTAACGGCATTCTTGACGGTACCATTCCGAAAGAGAAACAAAACTATTACCTTGAAATAGTTTCTTCGGAAGTATCACGTCTTTCAAAAATGGTAAATATGATGCTCAATATTTCCAAAATCGAAACGGGAAATGTTGACCTAAATATAGAACAGTTTGATATCTCAAAAACGCTTGTTACCACCTTTTTGGGTTTTGAACAGTTGATTACGAAAAAGAATATAGAGGTTAAAGGCTTTGAGAAACTTTCCCCCGCACTTGTTCACGGTGATATACCGATGATTGAACAGGTTATATATAACCTTGTGGACAATGCGGTTAAGTTTACCGATGAAAACGGCATTGTTAAAGTCGCCACATTTTCAGACGGCAAAACTTCATCTTTTTCCGTATCAAACACGGGAAAAGGCATACCGAAAGATGACCTTAAAAAAGTTTTTGACAGATTCTATAAAGTAGACACATCACGAAGCACTGATGTAAAAAGCACGGGTCTCGGTCTTTTCCTTGTGAAAAGCATTGTTGACCTGCACGGCGGAAAAATAAATCTTGAAAGCGAAGAAAACGGCTTTACGACATTTACCGTTACTCTGCCGAAATAATTTTTGTATTTTTATTCTGCATAAAGCAGAAACGGAGGCTATTATATGGAAGATAATTTTAACGAAAACAATCAAACACCAAATCAGAATACGCCGGAAAGTAATAATCCGCAAAACGGCAACGCAGAGCAAAATTCCCACACACCGCCTTTTGAATACGGCAATACTTCAACCGGCGGCAATTACGGTACACAAAACACAAATACGCCTAATTACAATTATTATAACAATAATATGAATAACCCGAATTACGGAGGATACAACGGGCAGAGTAATTCGTATTCCACTTCGCCAAACGGCAACAGTTACAATAATCAGCAGTACGGCTCTTTTAACGGCAACAATCAAAACGGAAATTATTCCGCACCTTTCTACGGCAACAACAATAACAATAGTAATAACAACAATAATGACAAAAAGGGTTCTGCCGGAAAAGCCGTTTTTGCAATTATTATATGCATTTGCGTTGTAATAGCTTCCATAGGTATAGGCTCCGCTTTAAAAGGAAACAACACTGCCAAACCATCAAAAAGCACGACAGAAAAAAATGAAGAAAGCAAAAAGAATGAGGCACCGAAACTCAACTCCGGCGCTTCCGCAGACAAAAACACCGCCGATGTTGCAAACGGCGATACATTATCTCAACAGGAAATTTACGAAAAAGTTAAAGACATAAATGTAGGTGTTAAGGTTTATTCAAACAGCCAGCAGACGGGCGAAGGCTCCGGCATTATCGCTTCCTGTGACGGCACATACACTTATATTATAACATGCGCTCATGTTATTTCTTCTAAAAACGATGTTCAGGTTGAATTTAACAACGGCAATGAAATTGACGCCGACATAGTCGGTTTTGATACAAAAACAGATGTAGGTGTTTTAAAAATCAAGAAAACGGGTTTAAAAACTGCTGAATTTGCCGATTCCGACAGTCTTAAAGTCGGCAGCAATGTTTACGCTATAGGTAACCCGGGCGGCTCGGAATTTTTCGGCACTTTTACAAACGGTATGGTAACAGCCATTGACAGACCCGTTAACACATCTAACAGCGCTTACGACCTGCCGTGCATACAGCACAATGCGGCAATTAACCCCGGTAACTCCGGCGGCGCTCTTGTTAACGGAAACGGCGAAGTAGTCGGTCTTAACTCTTCAAAAATCGCAAGTACGGAATATGAAGGTATGGGATTCTCCGTTCCCGCCAACACCGTAAAAGAAATTTACAGTGATATTGCGGCACACGGGTATGTTAAAAACAGACCTATGCTCGGTATAACTTACTATGCCGTTTCTTCCAATTACACATACTCCGCCATAGCATGGAAAAACAACCTCCCCTACGGCTCTATAGTTATTCAGAATATTGCAGAAGGAAGCAGTTTTGACGGAACAGATGTTGAAATCGGAGATATCATTACTTCTGTAAACGGAAAAAAACTTGAATCAACAGACATTCTTCTTGATGTAATAGAAAATGCAAAAGTCGGTGATACATTAACTCTCGGCATTTGCAGACTTAATAACAACGGCTCCGTTAACAAGAACTTCACGGCAAAAGTTACACTTGTTGAAGATAAAGGAAACAACATCGTTGAAACAACGCCTACCGAACAGAATACCGAAGGATTTGAATATTACTTCCCGTTCGGATATTGAGTTTTCGGTTAGCGGTTAGTGATTAGTGATTAGCGCACTTCGCAATTATATATTTGTGAATAACCGGCAGTTTATTCCCGATATTTACCTTTTTGGTACAATTAAACAAACTAAAAAACCGATTTATCGTTCTGTAAAATCAGAATAATAAATCGGTTGATTTTTTAT
>JAZUHA010000374.1:0-2668 GCA_045641485.1 Acutalibacteraceae bacterium | reverse complement strand
CAAATTTTTTAATAAAAATTTTAAATTTCTAAATTGCAATATAAAATGTTCACAAATTTTGTTAGGCTGAATATATAATATATCGGATAAATCATGGGCGGTTATTATTCTACTTTACGTAGAGAAATTTCAAAAAAACATTAAAAATTTATTCTATTAGTAGGTTGACTTTTTGGTGAAGAAAAAGATATAATAATATCAGATAATTCATTGTGCAAAAATAAACGGGAAAATATTTTTTGCGAGGAGGAACAGGTTTTGGATAATATAAGCTTCCCGGGTTTGCCACTTTGTAATATAAATTTAATATAATTTTCCAAAGAAAACCCTTGCTTTTTTTATTGTTTTGTGGTATAATGTTTTTGTTGGCACATATGTATTTATCGGAGGGATTTTTTTATGTTTGTTGAATGTATTAAAAACAATGGCATACCATATCTCAGACTTGTTGAAGGAGTTCGTGTTACTAACAAAAACGGTTATCGTACATCCCAAAAAAAAGTTATCTTAAGCATTGGTCCTCTTTCCCGTTTTGATGACGGAGAGCCGGATTATGTTGACCGTCTAAAAAAATCATTTAAATCAGGTAATCCGCTTATTTCGTCTTTGATGCCTTATTGCTCTTCGGATACTCCGCCTGAAACCTACCGTTTTTCAATCAAAGAAGGCAGTTCCGATTGTATTGGACATCCGAAACTTTTCAGTCATATTCTTTTAGAAAGAATTTTGGAAGAATTGGGCTTGCGTAATCTTTTTTCTTCCTACAAAGGATTCAAAAAAATAGAATATGATGTTTACGGCTTTGCTAAACTTTTGATATTCGGCAGAGTACTAAAGCCTGCTTCTAAATGTGCTACTGTTCGTCAAAATGATGGTTACTATGAACCGATTTTAAAGGATTTTAATCCAGATAATGTTTACGATACTCTTTCCTTCATAGCTGAAAACAAAGATAAAATTATACGACGCATAAATACGAATTTAGTAAATAAAGCAGGACGCTCCCCCCAGGTCATATATTACGATGTGACAAACTTCTACTTTGAAATTGAAAATCCGGACGATGATGTTTATGATGATAGCGGAAATATTTTAGTAAAAGGGCAACGAAAAATGGGAGTATCCAAAGAGGAGCGTCATCAGCCCATTGTACAGATGGGAATGTTTATGGATGATGACGGAATTCCGATAGCTATTGAGTCTTTTCCCGGTAATACACTTGATCATCTTACGCTTCGTCCGGCAATAAAAAAAACAATAGATAATATGGGGTTTTCACGTTTTATTCTGATTGCTGACCGCGGAATCTGCAATTATATGAATCTTCTTCATCTACTCGATGCAGGAAATGGATATATAGTATCTAAAAGCCTTGCAAAAAGTACAAGAAAAGAGCAAGCATGGGTTTATGATGACAAGGATTATATCACTGTCAGTCCTGATTTCAAGTATAAATCACACGTCGTAAAAAGAACTGTAAAAGACGAAAACGGTAACTGTCGAAATATTGAAGAACTTGTTGTTGTGTATTGGAGCAAAAAATTTGAAATACGTTGTATTCGGGAAAATAAGAAATTTCTGAATTTTTTGAAAAAATTAGAAGAAGAACCGTCAAATTTCCGTATTACCGCATTACAATCCAAGTCACTTCGCAGATTTATGAAAAAGGAGTATGTTAATACAAAAACAGGTGAAGCCATCAACTCTTCGGACATTAAAAGCTTCATTGACTTTGACAAAGTTAATGAATACAAGAAAAGTATGGGGTATTATCAGATTGTAACATCCGAATTGACAATGCAACCGCAAGAAGTAATTGACAAATATCACGGTTTAACGCAAATTGAAGACCAATTTCGTGTTATGAAAGGAGAGCTCGAAACCAGACCTATGTATGTTCATACGCCGGAACACATTAATGGTCATCTTTTAACTTGTATGATTGCATTGATTTTAATTCGTATAATACAAAAGAAAATACGTGATTCCGCCTTACTTCCTCATACTGATGTCAATTGGAATGTTGGATTAAGCGGTGAAAGAATCCAAAATGCTCTTAATAAATGGAAGGTTGACACAATGCCCGGTGATCTTTATCGTTTTATGGATACAGATGATTCCGATTTATCATTGATTTTGAAAGCATTTAAAATTGAAATTCCGGCAAAATTATATCGAAGAGCAGAACTGAAGGCAATAAAAACAGGAATAACTATTTTCATATAGGTACATAAACGTAGGTACATATTCTCAAAATATTTTTTCATGATAAATACGGCAAAAACGCCCATCTGTAAAGGTTTTAGAGCCTTGTTTGGTGAGCGTTTTTTCATTTTAAGTGGCAAACTCGGGTTATACCACACCGGTTTGGAAATTTCAATCTGTTTTATAAAAAAATCCACATTATTAAAATTCCAATCACTCGATTATTGCCACACTGCTGCCGCCGATTTTATCTTTTGTTACCACAATTTGCTTATCAATTCGGTTTTTTAGCTCCGAAACGTGCGAAATAATTCCTACAAGCCTGTTACCGTTCGTAAGCTCAAAAAGTGCTTTCATTGCCTGATTCAATGATTCTTCATCCAACCCGGGTTTGCCACTTTGTAATATAAATTTAATATAATTTTCCAAAGAAAACCCTTGCTTTTTTTATTGTTTTGTGGTA
>JAZUHA010000373.1:0-3496 GCA_045641485.1 Acutalibacteraceae bacterium | reverse complement strand
CTTGCACGCAGGGGATATTTTGACATATC
The DNA here is from genome assembly GCA_045641485.1 of Acutalibacteraceae bacterium. GTDB lineage: Bacteria > Bacillota > Clostridia > Oscillospirales > Acutalibacteraceae > DTU089. The sequence continues at coordinate 3,467 of JAZUHA010000373.1, read as the reverse complement.
CGAAGCATACAAGTCTATGCACTGTTTATGATTGAACCGCCGTGTACCGAACGGTACGCACGGTGGTGTGAGAGGTCGGCTACTCAATTAATGGGTAGCCTCCTACTCGATTACTATTGAATTTATCGGCGGTAAGTGATAAAATATCTCCATAAAAAAGAGAGGCTTTTTGTATGAACAGATATAACTATTATTCAAATGCCGCAAGGTTTCTCGGTATAGGGGCTTTAGTGCTTGTTATTGCAAAAGCGGTACTTATGTGCGGTACATATTTCCCGAATGCCGTTCCCGTTTCGGATGATGTTTCGGCTAAAATATCGAATGTTTCATTTTACGGTTTTTTGGTACTTTCCTTTTTAAGTTTTAACGGTGAATCTTCTTTTTTAAAGAAAAATAAGGACTACCGAAAAAGAACTTTTACGGTGAATTTAAGAAGACTTGTTTTTCTCAACCTCTTTATGGTGTTTTTTAAAAATGCATTTATTACTTCTTCAACATCAAGACCGCTCACAACTTTCGGAGGAGTTATATCACGGATTTTCGTTTCGGTTCTTTTAAGTATTTCTCTGCCGAGTTTTGTTTTGTTTGCTTCTTCCGTTTATTATTTTTTGCGGGACAGAAAAATCAAAAAACTGTTTCCTTTGCATATTCTTGTTCTCGTCTTTTCAGTTCTTTATTTTATTGTGAAATTTATCGGCAACACTTATACTTTGGGTGTGGAGTTTTTCGGTGAAGCAATGTACTCTCTTTGTATGCAGTCACCTCTTTCCGATATACTTTGCCTTTTACAGTATATTGCCGATGTTGTTCTTCTTTTTGCTATGTACAGATATTTTGATGTGAAAGCCGATGAATTTGATGCTCTTTTTGAAAACGAAAAGAAAGTAACGGCAACATCACTGTATAACGAAAAAGGCTACGGAATAGATGATTTCGATGAACTTTTATCTGAAACCGGAAATTATCCGGAATAAAATATATTTTGCCGCCGTATTATTTTACGGCGGTGTTTTTTATGAAAAATTTTTATAAAGTTATAACGGTGGTTTTAGCGGTAACGGCAGTTTTATTTCTTTACAGAACAAAAAGTGCCGAAAAAATCAAAGCCGGTTTTTTTAACGGGAAAAACGAAGGCGGTTTTAGCGAAACAATCGGTAACAGTGAAAATGAAACTGAGAATAATGATTTGGAAAATCGTGCAGATGATGAAATGAGGGGCGTATGGCTCTCTTGCTACGAAATTAAAAGCATGTCCGAAAACGGCGAGGAAGTTTATAAAGATAAGTGCGAGACACTTTTAAAAACTTTGAACGGTTTAAAGATAAATACCGTGTTTTTTCAGGTGAGGGCATTTTCGGATGCACTTTATTCTTCGTCTGTTTTTCCCGTTTCAAAATATCTTGCTTCTGCCGAGGGTGCAAAACTTCCGTTTGATGCGCTTAAAATCTTTATTGATTGCGCAAAAGAATATAATATAAAAGTTCATGGTTGGGTAAATCCTTTTCGTGTATCTTTTTCAAATGATATTGAAAAAATTTCAAAAACCAATCCGGCATATAAACTTTACAATAATAAAAAAACAGACTCTCTTATTTTCTGCGAAAAGGGGATATATTACAATCCCGCTTCAAGCGAAGCATTAAAAATCATTCTTGACGGCATACGTGAACTTATAAACAATTACGATATTTCGGGAATACATTTTGATGATTATTTTTATCCGCCGTGTAAATTTGATTCCGATATGAAGATGTATAAAAACTACAGGAAAAACGGCGGTACGCTTTCGGCTGAAAATTGGCGGCGGGAAAATCTTTCGGCTTTTATTGTATCGGTGTATGATGTTGTAAAAGAGAAAAACGAAAACCTTATTTTCGGCGTAAGTCCGAGTGCAAAAACGGATTATAATTATAACGACCTTTATGCCGATGTGCTCAAGTGGTGTATGAGTGACGGTTATATTGATTATGTTATGCCGCAGATTTATTTCGGATTTCAAAACGAAACTATGAATTTTAAAGATGTCTGTAACCGGTGGGCTTCTTATAAAAGAAATAAAGGGGTAAAACTGTATTGCGGTCTTGCGTTATATAAAAGCGGAAAAGAGGATAAAAATGCGGGAACAGGCAAAACCGAGTGGGTGGAAAATGACACCGTTATTTCCAATCAATACAAATATTTAACGGAAAACAACGCATTTTCGGGCTTTGTGCTGTTTTCCGCTTCATATATCGTCGGAGAAAATGTGAGCTATAATTCTGAAAAAGAATTAAAATTGTTAAACAATGTGTTATAATTTGAACAAGTTTTACAATGAAAGGTGGTGTCGGCTTGAATAAATTAGTAAAAAAATCAATATCCGTATTGTTGGGTGTTGCGGTATTTGCTTCTTTCCCGCTGTTTTCGTTAAAAGCCGATGCCGCTTCAAGAAAAAAGGGTGATATGAACAATGACGGCAAAATCACTATATCCGATGCACGGAAAGTTTTAAGGTTTGCCGCAGATATAGATAAACCCACAGCCGAAGATATGACTTATGCCGATTTTGACGGCGACGGTCTTATTACTGCAAAAGATGCTCAAAGTGTTTTAAAACTTTCTGCCGAAGTTATCGGAGGAGATTACCGAGAACAGCTTCTTAAAGTCGGTTTCCCCGAATCTTATGTGGATTCTCTTGTTTCTCTTCACGAAAAATATCCCGATTGGCGTTTTACACCGTTTGTTACCGGGCTTACCTGGGAAGAGGCGGTAGACGGCGAACATAACCCTCACAAAAAGCAACTTGTAGAAAATAACGCTTTGTCTGAATATAAGTGTGTATGCCCGGATTGTAAAGGTGTTTTTCAGGAATCCGGCTGGTGGGTGAGCGCTTCGGAATATGCCGTAGAGCATTATCTTGACCCGCGCAATTTTCTGACCGAAAAATATATTTTCCAATTTGAAGATACATCATATACTTCCACACAAACGGCAGACGGCGTAGAAGCGATTCTCAAAGGCACATGGATGTATAAAAGCGATATTACATATCTTGATGCTTCGGGAACACTTAAAACATATAAAAAAGACGGTAAAACGGTTAAATATTCAAAGGCTATTATGACTGCCGCAAAAGACAGCGGCATGAGTGCTTATTATCTTGCTTCAAAAATAGTGCAGGAGGTAGGCGGTTCTTCGGCTTCCGCAGGCGGTGCTTCCGGTAAGGTTTCGCCGTATAAGGGAATATATAATTACTACAATATCGGTGCATATACAGGGGCTTTAGACGGTCTTGAGTGGGCAAACGGCTATATGTGTGTAAAGTCGCAAAAAACACTTTATAAAACAGCCGCCACTACTGCGAAACTCGTTACACTTCCCTCGGGTACGGAGCTTTATTATGTCGGGACAAGCGGTGATTATTACAAGGTTACCGCTAAGGTAAGTTCAAAATCTTATACCGGCTTTATAAAGAAAACAGATGCCTC
>JAZUHA010000372.1:0-6180 GCA_045641485.1 Acutalibacteraceae bacterium | reverse complement strand
GGAAGACATAAAAGTAATACCGGGAACACTGCATACTGCTCCTGTTTCGGCAATTCTTTTTACTTCCCGGAATGTCTTTTTCTGTGTGAGCAGGTCGATATCGAGCATAATAACATTCGGCTCATTCTCACGCGGATTGCTTCTTTCATCAAATGGCCAACATGTCGGCATTCCGACAAAATCACCCCTGTTGTTAGCTCCGAAAAGCGGCATCCAGCCTTCAGTCTTATCATTGATTTCAATATAGATACCGTCTTTTGCCTCACGAACCCTGTACTCCATATTCAGAATATCAAGGTTCCAGCCGACGACCGTCTTTTTTCTGTTGGATATAATACTCGTACACATTTTTTTATTCCTCCTCTTACATCGGCTCTCCGACTTCTGTTAAATTTCCGTCAGGGTCATAAAAGCGTAAAACTTTTTGCCCCCAACTGTGTGTCATAGGCAAGTTGACAAACTCCGTTTCCGGATAAAGTGTTTTCAGTTTTTCATAAAAAGCATCTACATCTTCTTCTTCAAAATAAAGCTCGCAGGAATTGTTTTTCGGGATTATATCTTTGCCTAAAAATGCGCGCCAGTATTTTTCCTCCTGTAAAACAAGCCCACCCGATAAAATCATATTGCCGTCATTATCTCGGAGCGTTTCAAGACCGAAAAGGTCGTGATAATATTTCTCTGCTTTTTTAATATCCTTTACAACAATCAAAAATCCGCTCAACTTCATAAATAATGTTCTTCTTTCCTATATTTCATTTGTACAATTTTTACTGTTCTTTAAATAACTTTTTTATTCTTATAATTTCTTTTATTGCGGTAATGGTTGCGGTAACACATACAACCGATGCACCGAATTTCACATCTGCAATACACACCGACACCGGCAGAAGAAACAGCAAAAGCCCCGTTAGTTTATTGCCTAATGAATGTTCAATCGACAGTTTGTGTGATTTCTTACTTACAATTATAATTCCGACAGCTTTTATTACCGCAATTACAGCAGTCCATATCCAAATCCAATGCGGAACGGACAAAAGAGGTAATATTCTCACGGCATATATAAGTGCAAAAATCAAATCCGCCGTGCTGTCGAGCCTTGCACCTTTTTCACTTTCCGTATGCAGTTTTCTTGCAATAAATCCGTCAAGTATATCGGTTATTCCGCATAAAAGATAGAGCACGGCAAAAGGATATGAATTCGGCTTGAAAATAAGCAGTAACAGGGAAAATAATATTCGACTGACTGTGATACTGTTGGCAACCATAGTGTTTATTGCTTCCACCGTTTCAGTGTCGGGAACAGTTTTTCGCAATACGCTTTCATTTCTTCGTTTGTCATGCCTGCCTGCGCACCGAACTGACTGCACATTTCGATATATTCCTCCATTGACACCTTGTCAATAAATTCACCGTTCACATAGCAGTATTTGCAATAATCTTCATTAAGGCTTCCGTCTGCGTTTGTACCGAAAACATCTTCCGACTCCATCGGCATTCCACAGCTTTGACAGATTTTTAAATCTGCCTTTTTCTTTATCGGCACCCAAATGCCGCACTCATAATCGGGTGATTGCGGATTCATTGCGGAATAGATTTCAAGAGATGATGTGCCGATTTCATACATCGTTTTTATATTTGGTGCCCATTCGTTCCACACCTGCGTGTTGAGTGTCTGCAAAGACTGCGGTATCGGACCTTTTGCGGTAAAAATCGCCCAGTCACTTTCGGGGAAAGTGAAAAGTTCAAGTCCCTCCGGCACGACAACGCTTGAACCCATTTCTGCCCCGGTATGGGCGTATTTCCGGCAGTTATCCGGCAAGGAAGTATTCGCGGCGGCTACCACCAATTACAAAGAAGAAGTCCTGTTCACCGTCAATTATAACCCCGAAATAACGAATACCCACGTTATACGGTACAACGGCGTATTGTACGATATAACGCGGGTAGATACGTTTGAGGATTACCCTGTATTGTTGCCGCCGGGCAAGGCAGTAACGCGGTGTTTATTCGTCGCTGTACCTATTAGCAACTATTCTATTTTTCCAAAAACAGCAGTTTTTATACTGCCAATTAACGCATTAAAACGAGTGTCATACACTTCAAAGCATCTGTGCATTACTTTCATTACTGGCTTTTCAATACATTTTATTCTAATCAAATCTACTAAAGTACATACGATATAGACAGCAAGAACAACGGCAATAGAATATGGAATAATAAACGCGGTATTCTGAAACGATGAATTATGAAATACATCATTCCAAAGGAATGGTCTTAATAGATTGCTATCATGCAATAGATAGACACCAAATGTTGCTGAGGAAACCTTGTTAATCAGACGGTTAATTCCAATATCCATTGTGAGAAACGCCATAAAGAAGCTAACCGCCATACCAATAGTGAGAATGGAATTTCGACTATAAAAGTAAATAGAATGTGTAGCAAAAAATTCTATTTTTGTTCCTAAAAGCATAAAGAATACACACGACAAATATGTTAAAACAGAACAGAATAGCCAAAACAAAAACCAGGTTTTGCTTGCGACATTGCGGCGAAATCCATATAACTTTATGTATCCAGCAATAGAGTATAATAAAACGAATTCAATCAGCGCATTTGACTGAAACGATGATGTTGTGAAAGTCGGAATTATACACCATATAAAAAGCGCAAATAAAATAAATTTCTGATATTCTTCTTTTGAAAACGAATGTAATAACCTGTTTATGTATGGATGAATTAAATACATTACAAAATATGTACTTGCGAACCACCATTTCCCAAAAGTAATAGGAAGCAGAGTTTTTATTATATTTTGGGGTGAAGCATCACCTCTTCCAATTATAAAAGCAACAAAAAATAGCAGAATGGAATAGAAAAAAATTTGACCCCAAAATCTAACGGCTTTCTTTGAGCTAATTCTTAAGATTTTATTGTCAATTAGAAAATAACCCGATATTATAATAAAGACATCAACGCCAAAGTTCCCGCCCATTTCAATTACATTCCACCACAACCGAGGAATTGTTATTAAGTGGCTTTCAAAATGGAAACCGCCGTGTGTTGCAAAATGGCAACCAACAATCATTGCCATTACAACAATTCTTAAAAGTTCAATATTACTCTGTCTGTCTGTCTGTCTGTCAAGATTTTCGCACTTGCCATTCACCATGTCAACCCCTACTTTCAAAAACTTCATAACAATTCATAATTATTGTACTGCAAAATCAAAGTCATTTCAATAGACAATTTGTAACATTTTTTTGTTATCGACTATTATCTTTTAGTGTCTCTTTGCAGATTTAAGCGACAAATAAGCTACAAACCCGTTTGACATTTGAAAGAATATTCAGAGAAAACGCTATATATTGTGTATTTAAAACGATAATATGCAATATATAGCGTTTTTATTCAGCTTTGAAATTAGTAATATAGTCCTTCACAGACTATATACAACTCCGCTTACCGCCGTTGATTTTATTTTAGGTTATACGCTTCCCGTTATACCTGTTTCGGTGGCGCAAACAGTTATCTGCTATATAGTCGCACTTGTTCTCGGCTAAACAGATTCCGTAAATTTCACAGATATTTACCTGCCTTGCAATCACCGGAAGAAACGCCTTTACAGCTTCGGTAGCGTAACCGTTTCCCGTATATTTCTTTGCAATATGGTAACCGATCTCCCGTTTGTTATCGTCGATAGGACACAACTGCACATAGCCGATATTATCCTTTGTTTCTTTCACAATGATCGGATACACGAGCGGACCGCCCGCAGTTTTGTACCGTGAAATAAGAAACTTCAAAACTTCTTCCGTTTCTTCTGCGGTTTCCCACACTTCATCAGGGACAAATCGCTTATTATCTTCATCCACCGAATTTTCCTGAACGACCTGTGCCATATCCATTATAAATTCGGTTATCAGTAATCTTTCGGTTTCAATTCTCATATAACCTCACGCCTCACTAATAGTTACCTGCACTTATAAATCAATGTTGATTTCGTATTTATCATCAATAAGTATGTAATTCAATTTATACTCCTTTGCAAGCTTCAAAAACCCTGCATTTTCTTTTAACACACTTTCCAACTTGCAATCTTCATCCAAACGGTTTTCAATAATATTTGCATATTCCTTTATTTCGGCAAAGTGATTTCTGATATAGTTTTCACTCATTGCAAGACAATAATATTTTATATAGCATAGATATTCCGGGTCAAAATCTTTTTGCCAATCAAAAGGAACATAACAGCCCTCCACAATGAGATTTTGCTTATTCTCAATAGCCGTTTTTATGATTTCTCTTACAATCGGCCACAAATAATCAGTCAATTTATAGTCATCCATAGGCGTAAGCTCTGTGTTGCCACTGCGAATCAAGCCCATTTTCAGATGATCTATTGACAGATACGGATATTTATATTTTTCGAGCAGTCTTTGTGCGAGTGTCGTTTTTCCCGTATGTGATGCCCCTGTAATTATAATAATCATCTTATATCACCTTCAAAATTGCTTTTATATTGCATTCATTCGGCATAATCGTATTGATATCAACATTTTATTCTATTTCAAAAATTTTCGTGCCTTTTTCTTTAAATTCGTTTACCGTCTTTTCGGTTACCGGAATAATACAAAGGCGCTGATAACTGCCTTCTGCAAAGTACGGATATACACCGATACCGTCTTTATAAAACAATGCACACGGAACGCAGTCTTTACCGTACCGTTTATCGCTCGGAAAAATATTCTCAACACCCATTTGATTTGCTTTTGAATAAAGATCGGTAATTTGTTCGTCGGAAAGGTCGGGAAAAAATATTTTTAAAGTGTAATAACACATTTCGCAGAAAATTTTATATCTGCCGTCGGAATAACTGTGGCGGTCAAAAATAAGCGCTATTTCCTGAACGGTGTCGCTGTCTGACGGTACATATACCGATATTGTGGGAAGTGACCATATTTTTCTGTCTGCGGAATAATTATAAAGTATTGTTTCGTGCGGTGAATGTACGGATGTTTCAAGCGTTTCTGTTTGCCAGTTATCAAAAGAAACGGGCATAATATATTCTTTTTTGTTATCACGGGAGTAAAACTCATTAAACTTTTCTGTATAATCTTCAATCGAAAAGTCGAAAACAAGTTCATTTTCACGATTATTAAGGATGTTTATATCAATTGGCTTTATATTGCTTTTTGCAATAAATAAACCTGCTGTGAGCAGTAATAATACCGCAACAATTACAGCGGTAAAAATAATACGGCGTTTCATAATCATATCAAGTCTATCGGGAAATATAATCGGTTTTATATACCGCAACTTTGGTGAGTTCGGTATCACCGCCGTTATCCGTAAACAGTTCCCGTTCAAAATTTATGTTGTTTTTATATAAGCATATTTCCAAAATGCAAAGGTATATTCCTATGTCTATTCTGTTGAAATACGATACTGCTTCAGCCGGCATAATACCCCGTTTTCCGGGCTTTTTATATCTGTAAACGGTAAGTTCGCCGTTTTTGTTTTCGACATACCACGGTTGCGTGTTGCAGGCACTCGGGGCAAAACGGGTAATATCGGCAACGCCGAGACCGTCACCCGACCAGATTTCAGAAAGCGGTTTGCGCTTTGATTTAAACATATCTTTTCTGAACTTTGAATTATCGCTTATTTTGTGAATTGCAATCATTATAACAAAATCGAGTCCGTGATATGCGGGCTCGTCGGGTTTTCCTATGCCGAACCACAAACTTCCGATATTTTGCTTTACAAGATATAAATCAAGTTGTTCGCCGATGTAACCCGCATTCATTAAATAATTATCTTTTTTCTCCCTGTAAATAAGAATACAGTATTCTGCATCACGCTTAAAATTTACTTTACTTGCGGGAACTATACGAATATCGGTCTTTATTTCCGGGTACAGAGCAGGAAAATTCCCGAATGATTTTTCAATTTCCGCAAGTTCATTTTGAGATATACTTTCGTTTCCGACATTGCGAAACAGATGAAAAGATTTTCTTTTAAAAATTGTTTCGTATAATTCAACCATTATTTTAATTTCCTTTCCGATACCTCGTTAATGTATTTCTTTATACCGTTATCAATAAAATTCGTTTGCTCTTTTGTATTTTAATAATATTATAGTGACCGAATGGTCACTTGTCAAGAGGGCAGGTGAAT
>JAZUHA010000371.1:0-3275 GCA_045641485.1 Acutalibacteraceae bacterium | reverse complement strand
GTTATGGAAATGCAGATACAGTGCGCACTTGACCACGGTGTGAATACATTTATTTATGACTGGTATTGGTACGATAACCGCCCGTTTCTTGAAAATTGCTTAAACGACGGTTTTCTTAAAGCCTCAAACAACAAGAAAATGAAATTTTATCTTATGTGGGCAAACCACGATGCAAATCATTTGTGGGATAAACGCAATTCCGACAAAATCAACGAAGTTATCTGGAGTGCGGTTGTAACACCGCAGATTTTTTCGGATATAACGGACAGAACCATTGAAAAATATTTTAAACAGGAAAATTATTACTGCATAGACGGCTGTCCCGTGTATATGATTTTTGAAATAGATAATCTTATACGCACTTTCGGTACAACAGGTGCTTTGAAAAAAGGTCTTGACGAATTCCGCAAAAAGACTTCGGATGCAGGGTTTAAGGGACTTCATCTTCAGTGCGTTATGTGGAAAGGCAGAGTATATAATTGGCTTCCCGATAACGATGAGTGCAAGGGGAAAACCTTGGCGGAAGTACTCAAATACCTCGGATTTGATTCCGTTACAAACTATAACTGGGGCGGCACGGTAAACCTTGACGGTGATTATGTTGCACTGACCGATGAATATGTTGAAAAAATATCGGAAGACAGCAAAAATATTACATATTATCCGAATATTACAATAGGCTGGGACAATAATCTGCGCTTTAATAATTTCATTCCCGGCGTTGTTAAAAACAATACACCGGAGAACTTTAAAAGAGCATGCGAACTCATAAAGAATTTTACCGACAAAGAACTTTCAAACGGACATCTTAAAGCACCGCTTATCACCGTAAACAGCTGGAACGAGTGGACCGAAACAAGTTACCTTGAGCCTGACGACCTTTACGGTTACGGTTATCTTGAAGCAATTAAAGAAGTATTTTCGGAATAAGCCGAAAAAGGTAACTATGAAAATATTAAAAAATTTTCGTGATTTGTCACGTTTTGAATTGTGCTTGTGGCTTACTTCGGTTGTTGTGATTGTTTTGTCGTTTGTTTTTTCCGGCGGAGGAGATATTCTGACTGTGATATCATCACTTATCGGTGTTACCGCATTGATATTTGTGGCAAAAGGATATGTAATAGGGCAAGTGCTGACTGTTGTTTTTGCTCTTTTTTACGGAATAGTATCATTTTATTTTCATTATTACGGAGAAATGATTACTTATCTCGGAATGACGGCGCCGAGTGCCGCAGCCGCCGTAGTATCGTGGTTAAAGCATCCGTATGAAAATACAAAAGAAGTAAAAGTCAATAAACTTAAATTCCGGTTATGGGTGCTTCTCGCTTTTCTTACAACGGCAGTTACGGTTGCGTTTTATTATATTCTTTCCGCTTTAGGTAATGCAAATATCCTGTTCAGTACTATATCTGTAGCAACAAGTTTTATTGCTTCGTATCTGACTTTTTTCAGAAGTCCTTATTATGCACTCGGATATGCGGCAAACGATGTTGTCTTAATAGTTCTCTGGATAATGGCGACTTTTGAAAACGTATCGTATCTTCCGATGATTGCCTGCTTTGTTATGTTTCTGATAAATGATTTGTATGGTTTTTTCAATTGGCAGAAAATGAAAAGAAAACAAGTGAATATAAAAAAGTTGTGATGAGGTTCGAGTGTCTCATCACAATTTTTTTATTCTGTGAAAATCTGTAAAAGTATTCAAAAAATATTCAAAAAACCTATTGACATATTGATTTTGATAGTCTATAATACTAAAATCTGTAATAATGGAATAATATCGGTTATTGTTTTTTGTCCGATGATTTTTTTCACGGCAAAATGTATTTAAAACAGTTAATAATTTTCTTTTTCAGCCGTGGTTTTTCGGTGGAAAAGAATCAAATATAAAGAACGGAGTGATGTCTTTTATGGCTAATGTGAAACCCGTAAAGCTCGGAAAGAATACCCGTATGAGTTTTGCAAGTATCAATGAGGTTATGCAAATGCCCAACCTTATTGAGGTGCAGAAAAACTCATACAAATGGTTCCTCGATGTCGGGCTTAAGGAGGTTTTCCGTGATATCGACGAAATCACGGATTATACGGGCAATCTTGTGCTTACATTTATTGATTACCGTATGGACGAAAAGCCAAAGTACAGCGTAACGGAATGTAAGGAGCGAGACGCAACTTATGCTGCGCCCCTTCGTGTTACTGCAAGGCTTTATAACAAAGAAAAGGATGTTTTTAAGGACAGCGAAGTCTATATGGGCGATTTTCCCATTATGACCGACAGCGGCACTTTTGTTATCAACGGTGCAGAACGTGTTATTATCTCTCAGCTTGTCCGTTCACCGGGTGTTTATTACGGAAACACCTTTGATAAAAACGGTAAAAAACTTTTCAGTACCACTGTTATACCCAACAGAGGCGCATGGCTTGAATATGAAACCGACCAGAACGACATATTCAATGTTCGTATAGATAAAAACAGAAAACTTCCCATAACAACATTTATCCGTGCTTTGGGGCTTTCCTCCAACCAGGATATAAGAGATTACTTCGGTTATGATGACAGAATCGAAGCCACTCTTGAAAAGGATACAACACAGAATACGGAGGAAGCGCTTCTTGAAGTTTATAAAAAACTTCGTCCCGGTGAGCCGCCGACGCTTGAGACGGCACAGGCACATCTTGACGGCTTGTTCTTTGATCCTCACAGATACGATATATCAAGAGTCGGCAGATACAAATATAATAAGAAACTTGCAATAGCGGAAAGAATTACAGACGGCGTTTTAAGTCAGCCCGTATTTAATCCGCTTACGGGTGAACTTATGGCTGACGAGGGTGAGAAAATCACCGCCGAAAAAGCACTTGAAATAGATAAAGCCGGCGTTAAGGAAGTATTCCTTAAAACAGAAGAGGAAGACAGAGTTGTTAAAGTAATTTCAAACGGCATGGTAGATCCCATGGATTTCCTTACCGGTATTACAAGAGAACAGCTTGAAGAAATAGCAATCAATGAAAAAGTTCGTTTCACGGTTCTTGCGGAAATTCTCAATTCCTGCGAAACAAATGAAGAAATTCTTGCCGCCATGGCAGAGCGCTGTGATGAACTTATTCCTAAACATATTATTATTGATGATATTTTTGCTTCCATTAACTATCTTAACTGTCTCGGCAACGAACTCGGTACAACCGATGATATAGACCATCTCGGCAACCGCCGTATCCGTTCGGTAGGCGAACTTCTTCAGAATCAGATGAGAATAGGCTTTACGAGAATGGAG
>JAZUHA010000370.1:0-1840 GCA_045641485.1 Acutalibacteraceae bacterium | reverse complement strand
AGAAACAGCATCTACTACCGATTTTCGCTTTTTACCGCGCACATTATTATCTGATAATATTTTATGTGCGGAAACGGTGGTAAGTCTTTCATCCCAAAAATCGACTTGAAACCCACTTGCTTTTTTAATAATTTCGCCGAGTTCTCTACAAGCCTCTGCTCTGAAACCGCTTGTACCGTCCATATTTTTAGGTAAACCTATAACTATAAGTTCAGCATTTTTTTCTTTTGCGATTTCCGTAATTTTTTCTGAAAGGGCTTCTCTGTTCCACTCGTTTATCACACAAACCGGAGAAGCAAGCACTTCGAGTTTATCGCAAACCGCAATCCCCGTTCGCCTGTCACCGTAATCAACAGAAAGAATAACCAAAATCAATCACCTGCTTGTACCGTTTCAGTAATTGTCGTGGCTTCCGTTACGGGTTCGGTGGTTTGGGGTGCTTCTGTTGTTGTCGGTTTCTCCGTTGTTGTAATCTTTTGTGTGGTTTCTGCTTTAGTTGTTGTTTTTGTTGATTTCTTTTTTTTCGCTTTTTCGGTAGTTGTTGCCTGCGGTTTTGTATATGCAGAAGAAATATCACTTCCGACAGCGTGAATCATAGCACAGTTTTTACAATAAGACGGAAGATGATTCGAGCGGTAATATCCCGTTCCCGTACTTGCGCAACCTTTAGAAGCCAAATCACCGGAAGCACGGCAATATGATCTTGCTACAAGTCCGCTTGAACTCGGGAAAGATTTATCGTCAAGATTTTCGTGAACATCATCAAGTACTGCTTTAAAGAGTTTGCCCGCAGGGTTGCCCCAAACATTATTGATTTCTTTAGGAGTATCGTAACCGTACCATACAGCGGCAACATAATAAGGTGTACCGCCGACAAACCAACGGTCTTTATCATCGGAAGTAGTACCTGTTTTGGCAAAAGTTTCAAATCCGCTCACGCCGTAACCGGAACCGGTACCGCCGTTTACAACTGTTTTAAGAAGTTGACGCATAACTCCGGAAGTGGATTCGCTCAATACACTGTCCCCCGAAGAATCGCCGGCTTCAAGAAGAACCTCGGAACCGTCATGATTTGTAACTTTATAGTAACAATACGGGTCAAAATAATAACCGTTATTACCGAAAACTGCAAAAGCAGAAGCCATTTCGAGAGTCGTAACACCGTTACTCATACCGCCAACACACATTGATGAATAGTTGTAGTCGGTATTCGGGTCGTCTTTATCGGTTATAAGAGTTGTAAATTTAAGGTCATCTACCAAAAAATCAAATCCGGGTGACAAACCGAAATTATCGACAATCTGTGCAGGAACAGTATTGAGTGACTGTTCGAGAGCATACTGAACGGTAACAAACGATGACGGTGAACCGATAGAACCGCCGTAGTTTTCAGGCCAACGTGATGAGCCCCAATTCAAGCCGTAGTTTTGTACTTTTGTAGACCATGTGATATTACCGTTTTCAATATTCGGAGCATATACGGCAATAGGTTTAATTGAAGAACCGGGCTGTCTCGGAGAGTCTACCGCTCTGTTTAAGCCACGGAAAGTAGTCTTTTTACCCGCTCCTCCGACCATGGCAACAATTCTTCCGCTGTAATCCATTATTGTTATGGCAGACTGAGCCGCAGGATTATCTTTTGTATTCTCTTCATCCGGGAAAGTTTCTCGATTTACATATACTCTTTCCGCTATTTCCTGAATTTCGGAATCAACTGCGGTATATATACGAAGACCGCCGAAAAAGACTTTTTTCCAGGCTTCGTTATAAGTTAATTCATATTCTTTCTGAAGATCTGCAATAACTTTATCTATAACATAATCAACATAATATGATGATT
>JAZUHA010000369.1:0-12426 GCA_045641485.1 Acutalibacteraceae bacterium | reverse complement strand
CTCAAACCCTTTACCCACAACATCAAGAGCCGGAATAATATCTTTATTTATTATATCAAGAGCATCGGTTGTTTTTAAAAGTTCTTTTGTAACTTGTGCGGCGGATTCTTTAAGACCTTTTATTATTGCGGACTGTAAATTTGTTGAGGAGTTTTCGGTAACCGTAACAGCCGGTTTGCCGGGTACGGCGGTTTCCGTAAAACGAATAAATTCCGTAAAGTTATCGTCAAACCCGTGAAGAGCGCAGAAAGAATAATAAGCTTTCATCATTTCTTCTGAAAACGGGTTCATAATAGCACCGCTTAAGCCGTTTTCGAGTGCCGAGGTAAAGAATGACGAATTTAAAAAATCTCTGCCGGGAAGCCCGAATGAAACATTGGAAACGCCGAGACTTGTCTTACAGCCGAGTTCATCTGTTATTCTTTTTACGGTTTTAAGAGTGACTGACGGTGAAAGGTTATCGGTACTTACCGTCATGGCGAGTGCATCAAAAATAATGTCTTTTTTATCTATGCCGTATTTTGCGGCTTCGTTTATTATTTTTTCTGCTATTTTAAATCTGCCGTCTGCGGTTTCGGGTATGCCGTTTTCATCGAGAGTAAGTGCAACTGCCGTACCGCCGTATTTTTTCATAAGCGGAAAAATATTATCCATACTTTCTTTTTTGCCGTTCACGGAGTTAATAAGCGGTTTGCCGTTATATATTCTCAAAGCCTGCTCCATAGCGGTAAAATCGGCGGTGTCTATCTGCAAAGGTAAATCGGATACAGCCTGAAGCCGGAAAACAGTGTCGGAAAGCATTTTTGTTTCGTCAATTTCCGGCAGACCTACATTTACATCAAGAATATGCACGCCTTTTTCCTGCTGTTTGATTCCTTCATTGAGTATATAACTCATATCATTATTGCGGAGCGCTTCTTTAAATTTCTTTTTACCCGTGGGATTTATTCTTTCGCCTATAAGTACGGGCTTTTTGCCGAATGTTACTGCGTGAGTATAAGAAGAAACAACGGTTTCATTTTTCTTTGTAAGCGGTACGGGGGAAAGGTCTTTTATTTTTTCGCAAACAGCCTTTATATATTCGGGTGTTGTTCCGCAGCAACCGCCCACTATACGAACACCGTTCTTGACCTGCTCTTTTATTTCGAGTGAAAATTCCTCCGGCGTTACATCAAAAACGGTTTTGCCGTTTTCTGTTCTCGGGATACCTGCGTTCGGTTTTAATATAACGGGAACGGAAGCGTTAGTAAGGAGTTCGCTTACTACATTTTTAAGTTCTTTCGGTCCTAAAGAGCAGTTTGTACCTACGGCATCTGCACCGAGCCCTTCAAGCATTGCGGTCATGGCGGCGGCATCGGCACCCGATAAAAGTTTGTCGTTACCGCTGTAGGCATTGGAAACAAATACGGGTAAATCACAAACTTCTTTAACGGCAAGAAGTGCGGCTTTTGTTTCGTAACAATCGTTAAATGTTTCAACGGAAATTAAATCAACACCGTATTTAACGCCGAACATAACGGTCTTTTTAAATATATTTACGGCATCATTAAATGAAAGATCGCCGTACGGTTTTAAAAGTTTACCCGTAGGTCCGATATCAAGAGAAATATACATTTCTTTATTGCTGTTCGCCGTTTCTCTTGCTTTTTTTGCGTTTTCCACTGCCGATTTTATTATCGCTTCAAGTTCAGTATCGGAATATTTTAAAGCATTTGCGCCGAAAGTATTTGTGTTTACGACATTACTTCCCGCTTCAAAATAATTGCGGTGAATTTTTATAACTTCTTCGGGATGGGTGATATTCCAACTTTCCGTGCTTTCGCCCGGTTTAAGTCCCGCTTTCTGAAGTTCGGTACCCAAACCTCCGTCAAGAACAAGTATGTTTTCTTTTAAATAGTCAAGTATTTTCATTTTTAACTCCGATTATTGCGGTCACCGATTTAGACGGCGCCATAATAAGATTATTTTTAAGGGTAAGCCCTATATTTTTACTTAAATCAAGTATATTAAATATCTCTTTTTGAAATTCAAGAGGTAAGTCACCGTAGCCGGGGCTGAAACGGGGTTTTAAAGAATAACCGTAAGTTGATATTAAATCATTATGAAAAGCGTCGCACAATGCTTCAATTCGTTCTGTGCCGACAGCCTGCATAATAAAAGCGTGTAAAGGCGAAGTGACGGAATATTTTGAAATAAGTCTGTCTGCTTCAATTCCTACGGTTGCACCGAAAATCACGGCACTTTTGCAGTCTTTAAGATTTTTACTTAAATCATTTGATTTTACACAGGTAAACGGAAATTTCACTACGCCGTTTTCTGCGGTAACGGGGAATTCCCTTGATGTAACACGGTACGAAAGAACCGGCAGCAGTTCTTTTAAACAATCGTCAATAACTTTGTTGAGTTGAGTATTTTCCGCTTTTTCACCCGTATAACGGAGTATCTCTTTTTTATTTACGGGCGGTGCCGAAAAGGTTTTTATAAAACTTTCTGTCATAAACTTATGATATCGGCTATTCCGTCTGCTACTCTTTTGGCGATTTCCGGCTTGTTCATCGAATAAAGATGAATGTTTTTAACGCCGTTTTCATATAAAGAGCGGATTTGTTCTATTGCAAAGTCAATTCCTATATCTTTTACCGTTTCGGGGTCGTCACCGAATTCTTCGATAAGGTCAAGGAAACTTTTCGGTATCTAGGAACCTGAAAGTTCTATGGCTCTTTCGACCTGTTTTTTGGCGGTAAGCGGCATAATACCTGCAATTACCGGCACAAATACTCCGGTTTTCATAAGATTTTCCTTAAAATCATAATAGAGGTTATTATCAAAAAACATCTGCGTTGTGAAAAATTCACAGCCTGCTTCCGCTTTTTCTTTTAAGTGAAGTAAATCGTCCTGTTTTGATTTGCTTTCCGGGTGACATTCGGGATAACACGCACCGCCTATGCAAAAGTCATAATTTTTGCTTTTTATTTCTTTTATTAAGTCAACTGCATGAAGGTAGTCGCCGGAAACGGCGGAAGTGTCTTGCGGGATATCTCCTCTTAAAGCGAGAATATTTTCTATGCCTGCTTTATTGAGACTTTTAAGCCTTTCGTTAACCGTTTCTTTGGTTGAAGAAACGCATGTGAGGTGGGCTATTGAGGAAACGCCGTAAACATCTTTTATGTTTTCGGCTATTGCTTCGGTAAATTCACTTGTGCCGCCGCCTGCACCGTATGTTACACTCATAAAAGATGGTTTCATGGCGGCTATTTCATCTATTGCGGGTTTAACTTTTTCAAATCCGTCTATCTTTTTGGGCGGAAAAACCTCTATTGAGAATGTTTTTTCGTTTGTTTTTATAATGTCGGAGATTTTCATGGTGTCACCTGTTTATTTCTTTAAGATTAAAGTCGTAGAAAGTTTTTTCTTCATTTGTTTTAAGTAAAACGGAATTATCCGAAATGAATATTTCATTTGTTTTGTCGGAAGAAAGAGGGATAAAATCTTCTTTTTTACCTTTTAGATTGTATTTTGAAAGCGTATGATTTGTACAGAGGTATATATATTCGCCGTTAAAAACGACAGAATTTTTATTTTCGCACAAATCTTTCGGAATAATGCAGTTCTTTAAATTGAAATTGCCGTCAAAGAAAACCAGAGCACAACTTTCCGTCCCGTCGTAATAGGTTTTTAAAAGTTTCTCATCTTTAAAACCGTTTACAATAAAACACATATCGCCGTTATCTAAATAACAACCGTCTGCTGTTTTTGCAAATTCAAAAAATCCGTCGGGAAGTTTCGGCTTTTCGGTAATATCGTACCACCCGGCTTCGGTGGATTTTTCTTCTTCCTTAACGACCGTTTTTTTATCTGAACCGGTGCAGGAGGAAAAAAGTATTAAAAAAAAGAGAAGCAAAACCGAAAGCAGTTTCTTTTTCATATGTACCTCCTGCGAAAAATACAAAATGATTTTATCACAAATGTTTTTTATAATCAATGTTTTACGGCTATTTAGTAAATAAAAAGGAGCGTTATTTGTGTATTTTTACGAAAATTTAAAAAAATATTGAAAATAAAGGCAATTTAATGTAAAATTAAGATATCTTAATTTGGAGGTTATCAGTATGAAAAAAGGAAAAAAAATACTGTCTGCAGTTGTTGCCGGTGTTATGGCTGCAAGTGTTATGGCTCCCGCTTCTGTTGCGGCAGTTCGGAGTAAGTATAAAATCACAAATCCTTACGAAACCGTTGACTGGGATACATGGGGTGCATATAAAACACAACTTCATACGCACACTACATACAGCGACAGCAGACTTACACTTACCGAAACCATAGAGCGTTATTACGAACTCGGTTTCGATATTGTGGCACTTACCGACCACGGTGTTCTCGGAACAGACTGGACAACACCTGCAAAAATGTGCACACTTATAGGCTACAACGGTCTTTACGGTAATTATGATACACTTACCGAGGAGCGCAATGCGGAAATTATGAACGGCGTAGGCCGTGACGGCAGAGGTATGTATAACCTTAAAAGAGGTATTGAACTTAATGCTCTTGTTATCCGCAAAAACCATGTAAACGGATTTTTCTGCGACTACGGTTACGATGTTTGGGGAACCGAGAACGATTACGAAACGGCAGTTAAGAAAAATGCCGAAGCAGGCGGTCTTACATTCCTTAATCATCTTGGTGACTGGACGGGTGGCGGTCACGATGTTGCAAATAACAAAGATCCCAAAACACTTCAGTATTTTGCCGATATCTTTGAAAAATACCCGTCTTGTGTAGGTATGGAAATTATAAATGAAATTGATACAACCACAAGAAATGACCGTGTTCTTTGGGATAATCTTCTTAAAATAGTTGTTCCTTCGGGCAGAAATATCTGGTGTTTCTCTAATGACGATGCTCACGAGATGAAAAATATAGGTATTTCCTTTGAAACATTTATGCTTCCTTCCGTTTCGGATGAAACTATCCGTACCGCTATGGAAAACGGCACATTCTTCTCCGTAGGCAGGCGTGCAAGAGCAGAACTCGGCGAGCAGTTCTTCGGCGGATATGAAACTCCGTACCCGATAGTTACAAATATTAAAGTTGACGATGACAAAGATGTTATTTCCGTAACCGCCAAGGATTATGATAACATTCAGTGGGTTTCAGACGGCAAAATAATTGCCGAGGGCAAGAGTGAAATAAACCTCAACGATTATGCAGATGAAATAGGTTGCTATGTTCGTTTCCAGCTTATCAATAATGAAGGCGGTATGACATTCAGTAACCCGTTTGTTGTTGATGACGGCACCCTTGCAGAAAAAAATGTTCCGGTATATGAAGCACCCGAATATCCGGAAATAGTAGAGATTCTTCTTAACCTGTTCAATATACTTAAGAACAGTAAAATAGGCGCTTTGATTCAGAAATTTGCTGATTAACATTTAGCGTTTAGCGTTTAGTTTTTAGTCTGAAAAGAAATGTATGGTTTCATATTTATCTTTTGGATATACTTGAATATCTGAAATATAAAAATTCGGTTTACCGTTCAATTAAAACAGAACGATAAACCGATTTTTATTTTTGCTTTTTGTATCGAAAAGGTAAATATGAGTGTACAAACTAACGGTTATTCATGCCAACTAACCACTAATCACTGAAAATATAAATATGAAGCTATAAATATGAAACTATAAACTTCAATTTATTCAGGCTAAAAAACGCTAAAAACCGAAAACTGAAAACTTAAAATCCGTTGACAAACGGATTTTAAGTGTTATAATAAAGACAGAAGGCAACCGATAGACGGTTATGCCCACTAAATGAAAGAAATAATCGCCGAACTTAGCAGGTTGGGGCGGTTATTTTTTTATGCTTAATATGTAGCCTGTAGCTACAACAAGGACTAATACTAATAAAAAGTAATATTCCATATCATCACCCCCTTGTTTTCAAGAGGGTAAATACCCTCTTTACGAGGGATAACCGTCCACCGTTTTTCTGTTGCCTTTCAGGGTGTCTTTCGGCACCGTTTGTTATTCTACCGCTTTTGACGGATTTTGTCAACTTTCGAGTTTTCGGTTTTTAGACCGGATACATTCAGATTGAAAACTGAAAACTACTATACGATTTCCTCAATCTTATCAATACAGTTCGAGAAAGAGTCAACAACCTTCGGGTCAAAATGCGTGCCCTTGCCGTCAAAAATGATTTTTCGTGCTTCTTCTTTATCCATAGGCTCTTTGTAACAGCGCTTTGCCCTTACTGCTTCATAAACATCGGCAACAGCCATAATTCTTGCGGAAAGGGGAATATCCGTACCGGAGAGACCTGCGGGATATCCCGTGCCGTTCCATTTTTCGTGATGGAAACCGGCGACATCACTTGCCATTTCTATATATTCTTCGGTTTCTATGCCGGTCATTATATTATGGATTATGCCCGAACCGTGAACGGAGTGGGTTTTCATTGTTTCAAATTCTTCGGGAGTGAGTTTGTCGGGTTTTAAAAGAATTGCATCGGAAATACTTATTTTGCCTATATCATGAAGCGGAGCGACATCATAAAGCATTTCTATATATTCATCTGTAAGTACTTCCGGATAAAGACCGGAATTTTTCATATCGGTTGCCATGATTTTAACATAATCACGTGTTCTTTTTATGTGGTCACCGGTTTCGCCGTCCCGTTCTTCCACTATATCGGCAAGTCCGGCAATTACGGAACGCTGAATATGACGGATTTCCGAGGCTTTTTGTTTGACATCTTTTTCGAGCCGTGCGGAATAATTGTAAGAGGAAGTTATATCGCTCACTTCAATCATACAGCCGAAACTTCTGCCCTTTTCTTCGATATTGCGTTTTTGTATATCGTACACGCAGTCATTTTTCTGAATAATTGTACTTTCTTCTTTTAAAGAAATAAGTTCATCTTCCGAAAAAGTATCTTGCAGTAATTCCGTTAAAAAGTTGTTGCGGTAAACGCATTTTCCGCGGGCATCCGTCACGAGAAGACCGACCGAAGAATTTTCGAGGGCGTGGTCTTTGGCGAGAGTAAGTACATCGAAAAGATGATATTTTGTAAAAAGAATCATAAGCAGAGCCGTTCCGACAACGCAACCTGCCATGGTGAAGTCATAACCTTCCGTTCCTCCGTAAAGATAAACGAGATAACCTGCAACACCGGAAACGGGTATACCCATTAAAAGGAGCGTCTGCTTTCTTGCAATTTTATTTTTATTTCTTATAAATTCTCTTACGGTAAGCACTGTGCAGACAATCATATATGTTATGATAGTCGCCATATACACGTAGTAGTACGGACCGTGCTCTAAAACGAGCGGAGAAAATACGCCGTTCGGATTTTCTTTTATACTGCTGTAATATATGTGAGTTGTTTGCGTTGTGCCGACTGCCGCAATAAATGAAGCGGCAAATATGCAAAGCAGTGTTATATGTATTTTCTTTATTTTATAACCGCAATATTCGGCAATAAACAGAAAAGAAGAAACCATGACAAACGGTTTACCTATATATGAGACAAAGACACCTAACATCGCCGCCTGCATATTGTCCGATGACATTTCCATAAGATAACCGAGAAGCATAATCATTGTGGAAAGAACGGTCACGAGCATTTCCGTCTGCATTCTTGACGGACGCTGACAGAATACATATACAGCCGCAATTATAAGAACAACACATGCCGCACTTTGCAAAGCAAATACCGTATTGTAAAACAAAAAATAACCCCCAACTGCCTAAGTGTTTTACACTGATTTTTTATTCCTCACCGGACAACTGTTTCCAATGGATTTTGCAGTAACATTTGCCGTCAATAGGCGGATAATCTTCGTCGTCGACTTTGGCTTCGTTGTAACACTTGTAGTCGTTTCCGCTGTATGCACAGCGCACGGCTTTTTCGCCGCCCTCAAAACATGCCGGAACAAATGATAAAAGGAAAAATGCAAATAAGGCGATAACAACTGCGGTGCCGACTGTTTTCTTTTTGACCTTGCGGTTTTTAAAGAGTTTTTCAAGGTCTATACTGTCATTAAGATTACTTAAAACTTTGTTTTTCTCGACAATAACGAGAATAAGTTTTGCAAGGAAAAATGCAATAATTCCCGAAAGTGTGCCTGCAATAAATCCGGCAACAACATCCGAAGGGTAATGTACCATAAGATAAATTCTTGAACACATTGTACCGAGAGCGATTACAGGCGGAATGACTGCTGTCTTTTTGTAACCTGCTTCTCTTAAACAGAGCATTGAAGCCACGGCAATTTCAAAAGCACCCGTTGTATGACCTGACGGGAAAGAATAATCGGCTTCGGAAAGCATTCCGGCGAATTTATACCAGCCGAAATATTCCGCATTGCCCTGCAATGTGTTATACGGTCTTATTCTTAAAACCATGGGCTTTAACACGATATTTGTTACGGCAGTGCCTATGGCTATTGAAAGACCGAGTGCAAGACCGTATTTTCTGGTTTTTTTGAAAAGACAGAGAATTATGGCAAGAAGCGCCACGGGTATAATAAAATTTTCATCACCGAAAGAGGTGAATATTTTTGCAACAGTATTCATAAATCCGCACTGAATTGAGCCGAAAAGTGAGTATACCCACATATCGAAGCCGTAAAACATCGTATCGAATTTATCGCCTAACGTTGCGGTTAAAGTTAAGACATTCATAATAAAACCTCCCTTTTATCTACAGTACATTATACTGAAACTTTAAAGATAAATCAACCTGTTTTATAAATATGCATAAATACAACAACTGACAGATATCTTATGTTGAATATACCAAATTTGTTATGTTTTGTCAATGAGTGTTATGGCGGCGTTTTTTTGTGAGTTATCGTGGCAGTTTTTGCGATTTTTGAATTTTGTGATACGATAACTTGCATTTTTTGTGAAAATGTGTATAATATATAACCGAAAGGGGTTGTTTGTATGCTTTTTAAAAGAGAGAAATATCTTAAAAAAATAAGACCTTTTTATGATGATGAAGATATAATTAAAGTTATTACCGGTGTAAGGCGTTGCGGAAAATCAAGTCTTATGGAAACGATAGCTCTTGAAATAAAAGAAAACGGAGTTAAAGAGGAAAACATAATTTATCTTGATTTGGATAAACGGGAATACAGAAAAGTTAAAGAAGCAGACGAACTCGAAGAACTCATTCTTTCAAAAATAAGCAAATACGAAAAATATTATATTTTTATTGACGAGGTTCAGAATGTTACGGGTTTTGAAGAGGTTTTAAACGGCTTCAGAACAGACGGTAACTGTTCTTTATTTATAACAGGCTCCAATTCATATCTTTTAAGCGGTGAACTTGTAACAAAATTAACCGGAAGATATCTTGAATTTGAAATGTTTACATTGAGTTTTGACGAATATATCGGAATGAAGAAATTTTACGGCAAAGAAATCAATGCCAACCTTAATATTGAACTTGTAAATTATATAAACGAAGGCGGCTTTCCGAGAACCGTTCTTATTGATGATATTGATGCAAAAAGAACGTATATTACGGGAGTAATAAATGAGATTTTTGAAAAAGACATACGCCGCCGTGTAAAGATTAAAAATACAGGGATATTTGAGACGGTAAGAAAATATCTTATAAATAATTTCGGGGCAACAACAAGCGTTAAGTCTTTGGCGGAAGCTTTAAATAAAGACGGGGTAAGCGTTTCCCGTGCCACTGTCTCAAAATATATCGAAACACTTGTTGATGCAAAAATTCTTTATGAGTGCAGCAGATTTGATATGAAGTCAAAAAAATCGCTTTCCGGCGAAAAAAAGTATTACCTTGCAGATCTCGGTTTTTATTTTTCGCAAAATACCGATAACAGAATAAACTACGGTCCCGTTCTTGAAAACATTGTCTATATATATGCAAAAGGCAACGACTGTTCCGTCAGTGTGGGCAGAATCGGTAAACTTGAATGTGATTTCATTTTAAGAAAAACAACAAATAATTATTCCTATGTTCAGGTTTCTTATACGATTATGCAAAGCCGTGAAACGGAAGACCGTGAGTATAAGCCTCTTGAAAGCATTAAAGATAATTACGCTAAATATGTATTGACAACCGATTATGCTCTGCAAAACAGAAACGGCATTAAGCATCTGAACCTTATGGAATTTATGGTTGGCGAAGGGGAGTTTTAGGTGTGAATTATCCGCTTATCTCTTATCTCTTATCTCTTATCTTTTATCTCAACCGCACAAGCGGCACCGTGGCGGCAATCGTGCTTGCACGATTTATAAAGCCTCATACCGAAAACCACCCCTGACGGAACTTTGTGCTTCCGTCAGGGGTGAATTGTTATCAGGGTATAAACAGACTTTTTAAAGAATTTTTTAAATCAAAGTGTCTTAATCATTTTTACTTCGCAGGCGTGGTGTCCGGTATCACCGACAAAGGAATCAATTATTTCAAAACCGTTTCGTTTATAAAATGCGTGGGCCGGTACCATATTGGCAAAACTTTCGAGATAACATTTTTCGTAATGCTCTTTTGCAAAATCAAGGGCTATGGAAAGCATTTTCTGAGCAAGTCCCGTACCGCGGTATTCGGGATATGTATACATTTTCTGAAGTTCGCAAATACCCGGTGCACCCTCAAGCGGACCTATTCCCACGCCGCATACGACTTTTTCATTCGCATCGACGGCAACCCAATATGCGTTATTTTCACGGTTATATACTTCGGAAAATCTTCCGAGATACGGATCGTACCATGCGGTGTTTTCACGAACTCCGTCATATTCAACAAGACAGAAACGTATAAGTTTTTCAATCTGTGCATCATCCTTCGGCTCGTTGCGCCGAATGGTTATATTGAGTTTTTCAAACAAAATGCTGTCAGTTTTCACAGAAAATCCTTCTCTCATCTGCTTTTTTCACTTCGTCATCAAAATACAGTATAACATACCGAAATAAACTTTTCAATTAAGATATTGTGTTTTGTGACAAAAAAACCTCTTTCGGTGTTTCAGATAACAGATCGTAAATAAATCTTTTAATCTATTTTTAAAATGCTTTACATTTTTGGGAGTATATGGTAACATTACTTTGCGACGCAAACCGAATATTTCTATTTTGACAGAGAACACTTTGTAAAAAGTGCGTTCTCTTATAACCATATCTGTCGGATAGAGAGTTAGTTTGTGTCGCAACAAAAACGGAGAATGGCATTTTTCGGCACTCCGTTTCGGGGCGCTTTTTTTATTGCCCCGAAACCGTTGACAAGGAAAATTTTAACAGATGTTGACAAGGAAAATTTTAACAGATATAATATTATCAAATTTGAAAAATTTCGTTGCTTTATTTTGTAAAAAGGGAAGGAATGTGACATTATGAAAAAATTTGTTTCGGTTTTATTGGCGCTTGTTTTTGTATTCTCGGCAATACCGCTGAATACGGCAATGCTTTCGGCAGGCTTTGCGGTTAATGCAAATGCCGCTTCGGCAGACGATTTGACGTTTAAATTAACCATTGGCGGTCAATCATATTCTGTTTACGATTGCGATGAAAATGCAAGCGGTTCTCTTACAATTCCGTCAACCTATAACGGCAAACCGGTAACGAGCATAGGCAGTTATGCTTTCTATAAATGCAGCAGCCTTACCTCGGTAACGATAGGCAACAACGTAACGAGCATAGGTGATTATGCTTTCGATAATTGCAGCAAACTTACCTCGGTAACGATACCGGACAGTGTAACGAGCATAGGCGATTGGGCTTTCTGCAATTGCAGCAACCTTACCTCGGTAACGATACCGGACAGTGTAACGAGCATAGGCGATGTTGCTTTCTGGAATTGCAGCAGCCTTACGGCAATTAATGTATCATCGGGCAATAAAAACTTTTCATCGCAAAACGGTGTTTTATTCAATAAAAATAAAACAGAATTGATTTGTTATCCGGGCGGAAAAAGCGGAGCCTATACGATACCTGACAGCGTAACGAGCATAGGCGATGAAGCTTTCGCATTTTGTGATAGCCTTACCTCGGTAACGATACCCGACAGTGTAACGAGCATAGGCGATTGTGCTTTCGCATATTGCAGCAGCCTTACCTCGGTAACGATACCCGACAGTGTAACGAGCATAGGCGATGATGCTTTCTCTTTCTGCAGCAGCCTTACCTCGGTAACGATACCGGACAGCGTAACGCGCATAGGCGATTTGGCTTTCGGATATTGCGACAGCCTTACCTCGGTAACGATACCGGACAGCGTAACGAGCATAGGCGATTATGCTTTCTACGGTTGCAGCAGCCTTACCTCGGTAACGATAGGCAACAGCGTAACGAGCATAGGCGATCATGCTTTCGGATATTGCGACAGCCTTACCTCGGTAACGATACCCGACAGTGTAACGAGCATAGGCGATTGGGCTTTCAGTGGTTGCAGCAG
>JAZUHA010000368.1:0-8277 GCA_045641485.1 Acutalibacteraceae bacterium | reverse complement strand
GTAAATAACAGACAGTTTATTCTCCGATATTTACCTTTTTTTCAGTGAGGAATTAGGAATGAGGAGTGAGGAATTTCGGGGCACTGCGTGCCGATTTATATATTACATTGCGAATAACCGGCAGTTTGTTCTCCGATATTCAATCATTTAGATAAGAGATAATACATAACAGATAACAGATAATAATTTCGGGGAACGGCAGAGCCGTTCCGATTTATAACTGATTATGTATATCAATAAGTTATCGTGTTTATTTTGGGGTTTAATATAAACTGTCAGTTTTAACATATTAAAAAAATCAACCGATTTATTATTCTTTGTTTTAAAGAAGCATAAATCGGTTTTTTAAATTTATTTAATTGTAATGAAAAATAAAATATGAAAGTGTGAACTAACAGTTATTCACAATGTGATATAATTCGGCGAAGCCCCGAAATTCCTAACTCCTCATTCCTAATTCCTCACTGAAAAAAAGGGTAAATATCGGAGAACAAACTGCCGGTTATTCATAAAGTAATATATAATCGGCACGCAGTGCCCCGAAACTCCTAATTCCTCATTCCTAATTCCTCACTGAAAAAAGGGTAAATATCGGAGAACAAACTCCCTGTAATTTACAAGGTAATATATAATTCGGCGAAGCCCCGAAACTCCTAACTCCTCATTCCTAATTCCTCACTGAAAAAAGGGTAAATATCAGAGAACAAAACGCCTGTTATCCACGCTGAAAACTGAAAACTGAAAACTAAAAACTCTTTTTCCTTTTCTTATTAAAGTAAACAAGCGAAGCGGAAAGTGCAAGACCGGAAACGAAGAACAGCGAAATCATGGGAATTTCACTCTTAAGTAAATCGGGATTAAGTGCATACTCCGCAACAACAACGCACGGTTTAAGTGCTGTTCTTACTGTCGCCTTAAGAGGTTCGCTGTTTTCAATTACTTTCGCAACAGAGGGTGAAACCGTATAGTAAGCCTTAACAAACGCTTTACCTAAGTCATTTTTAAGAAGAATATTGTCACGGAAATCACAAAGTAAGCCGACCTCACCGGAATTTACACCGTAAGAGGCTGTTGCAATAAAGCAGAAAGAAGAAACAGAACTCTTTGCCTGGCTCTCTTCACCCGCAAGAATAGAATCTATGGTAAGCCTCATAACTTTACCCTTATATGTATTCTGATCTACCGAATCGCCTACGGTATTCAGACTTATATTGGAACCGTTGTTTACCATATTCGGGAAGTGCGTTGTAACCGTAAGTTCATAGAAAATATTATCTTCCGTTTCGGGAGTCGTGGGTGACTTAACGGTATTCCCGGCTTTGTCCGTACCGATGTTGCCGTAGTTAAACTGAGTACCGTCATCAACAGCGCAGATACGAATTTCGGCGGCAGGCTGTATTGTTTCCGATGTAATATTTCCTTCTCCGTCTTTAGCCTTATATATAAAAGGCTTAAACTCAATATAAAGCGGAAGACCGTAGTTCATACACGGAATATTGAGTTCACCGTTTTCTTTACGCTCCATTTTACCGTCTTTGTTAAGGCGGTAAATATAATAACCTGCCATTTTTTTCAATTTTGCCGACGATATCTCATCATTGTACTTATATGTTGCATCATAAGTACCGTCACCGTTATCAAAAACAGGTACAAGGAAAAGATAGGAATAAGCATCATCGGCTTCGCCGTCTGCAGGAAGACATTCAAGCGAATCAAACAAAGCACAGCTTGTAGCACTGCCGATATTTGACACATTCTGAAATACGGTTGCAATATTTTTAACCGTTTCCTGCTTTTCATAGCGTTCTTCCGATTTGTTGAAAGAACGCCGTGAAGCACTTATAAGAGCGGTAACCGCAAACGTACCCAACCCGAGGAGAATAAGAGTTATCATCAATTCAATTAAAGTAAAACCTTTTTTAGATGTTAAAAATTTGAACATATAAATAACTCCTTTCTTCTGAATTTAAGCAATGTTGCCGCCTTTACCGGCTATTGAATAAAGTTCGGTCAAATTCTTTTGTCCTTTTTTGGTAGTTGTCTTAACAACCGTTCTGCCCGAAAGAGAACCGCCGTTTGCCACGTCTTCAAACAAAGCAACCTCAACGCCGAGTATAAAGCCTTGAGTACCGCTTGTTTTACCTACGGCATAAAATACGTTATCGACAATACAGGTATCGTTAACCGTATATGATGTGCCTGAAGAAATAATAACTTTTTTCCAGGTGTAAGTAACCGCACCTGCATCATTCGTCTGTGTTGCCGTGCCTACAACAACATAACAGTTACTGTCCTTGGAAATGCCTGAAATAATAATGTAACCGTTAGTTGCGGTAATATTCGTGATTGACTTGAAAACAGAAGAAAGATTATTACCGTCGGGCAACTTAATTTCAGTCATCTGACCGCCTGCCTGATCTTTAACGGTCTGTGCAGCCGAAAGATCTGAAATATAGTTTACAAGAGTATGCGGATCACTTGTGGTTTGTGAAGCTACCGTTACCGAAGCAACTTTTGAATAGAATGCTCTGCCGGTACTGTCGCCGTAATATGCAACATATTCCTTTGTGTTTGTACCGGAAACATTGTTGAAAACAAGTAAGTCAACCGATGTAAACCGGATACTCTGGCGGGAATGGGTACCGTAAGTTCCGTATACGGAAGAATAATAAGAATAATTGCCTGCGGATAATGAATTACTGTCAAACTGCGCTGCATCTTTATAGTAAAGAAGGTTTGTAAAGGAACCGGATTCTTCAAATTTTGCCGCCAAAACACCATCGTTAAACACACCGCCCAAAGCGGTGGAATAATTCCTCTTATTACTGTCATTCGGATTTATCCACTGGAAAGAGGAACCCGATACTGCATAACCTACAGATACCGTAACACCCTCTTTATTTGCCGTTGAGATAAGGTTATAGCATTCACCCGGGAACCAGACATTGTAGTAATCATTGTTAACATGGTTTATATATGCAGAATTGCAGTTGTTGTTATTCTTGTTATTATTGCCTCCTGAATAAAACGTACCGACATGTGTTGCCAAACCGTAATGAGAAAGGAAATAATACTTTTCGTACGATTTATATGCTTCGGTAGAACCGTCATAAGTGATATTAGAGTACACGAACTCTCTGTTAGATGTATAGCCCAATGTAAACAAAACATCATCAAGTTTTAAATTTGTATTAGTTCTTGACATATAGAAAGATGTTCTGTTTCCGGTTGAATTTGTTGATTCACCGGTTTTACTTTTCAAATCCGTTACAACAGCATTATAATCAGCTGCTTCTGTTCCCGCACATGATTTTACAATTGTTGAAGTTTTCCAGTCGCTGTTGGTTCTGATAAAATATCCGGTAAAAGAACCGTCCGGACCGCCTTTCCATTCCATTTCTTTTGTATCGTTTTTACCGGTATTCATATTATCGGTCTGCAAAACAAAAGCATAAGAAGAAACAATTCCGGTATAGAACATTTTCCCTAAGCCGGGGTCATAAACAGCGGAAGTAACATTGAGATTTGTTCTGTTTGCAGTATAATTATCACCAAGATAATTAGGCGGTGTAGTACCGGGTAACGA
This sequence comes from Acutalibacteraceae bacterium, assembly GCA_045641485.1. Taxonomy (GTDB): domain Bacteria; phylum Bacillota; class Clostridia; order Oscillospirales; family Acutalibacteraceae; genus DTU089. Next base: position 4,691 of record JAZUHA010000368.1, on the reverse strand, counting down.
AACATTGTTACCTGAATAAGACCCCTTGCCGCGTACAGCCTCATAGTTCATCAGTAGCGAGGAATCGGAAAGAGTGTTTAATCCTTTTATTCTTATTTGCGAAAATTCTTTTTCCCAAATCTTATTACTATCTTTTGCATCCTGCGTGATTTTAAAAACATTACTCTCTGTCGAGGAACCGCCGCTAAATATAGTACTCCACAACGCTTCGGTTCCTTCTTCCCACAAATCATTGTAACCCGTAAAGTCACCTGAAAGACCCGCCATGTCGTAAGCGGCACGCAAAGCGTAATCCTTTTCGGTTAAAGTATATGAAATTCTTCTTGACTGCTGCTGAACATAGTTATACTTTGTGTTTTCTCCGTTAAACATATAGGCATATCTTGCCTGGGTTGAAAATACCGGAGCCTGACCTCTGCCGGAGGTACCGTCCTGTGTATACCAACAGGATTTGTTTTTATTTTCAAGACTGCTGCCTCCGTAACCCATTGATTTTTGAAAAGTTGAAAAACCGAATTGGTGAGAATAATCACCGCTCCAGAAAATCGGGTAAGAAGTTCTCTTACCGCCGTTCTCACTTACGGGAACCGCTTTTAATAAATTTTTTCTGCCCGAAGTACCTACATTTGCCGAAGTTTCCGCATCAAGTATTGCCTGTGCGGCGGTATACTGACTGTCGTTTTGCGGAGCATACATACGAAGTATTGTTCCGTTTGTACCGGTAAGAACATAGTAGTTATACCCGGTAACATCATCATTTGTTATCCATGATACATTGCGGATTTCCGTTGAACCCTGCTGCGGCATCTTTGCGGCAATACTGTCGTGATATGTGTCACTGATATTTCCGCCTATAAGACGGGCATCTATATCCATACTTCTTTCTATATTATTACTTGATGTTTTTGTTTCTTTTATACCCGTACATGTATAATAAGATGTTTCGGAAGAAGTTTTTGAACCTATTATAAGAGTCGGAGAATCTATATAAAGATACGATGCTACCTCTTTCGGTTTTGAAACAACCTTATCACCGCTCACTTTACTGTTTTCGTCGTAATATCTTACGACAATCTGCACCGGTGAGCAACTCATATCCACACCTTTAAGGTTGAGTGTAATAATCGTTTCTCCTTCAGAGTTTTTGGTGTAAGTTATAGCGCCATCGCTTTTTAATAAATTTGCTGAATTTTTATAAAGATCTTCACCGGTTGAAACAGTTCGCTGCGGAACATAAGCGCCTATAACAACAGTATAATCATAGTCGCCGTTACCGTCACTTTCCTTTTTCGGATCTGTCTTATGACTGTAATCATCTCCCGCTGAAAGAACTTTGTCTATCTTGAAGCCCGATGCACGAACAACAACCGTTTTATCAACGGTATCGTCATTTACACGCTTTGCGGAGATAATCTCTATTCTGCCTTTACCTTTATAAAACAGGGATTGAATACTGTTGCCGATTTTTGAAGTCAAGCCGTAAGTCGCTTTTCTTAAACTTACATCAATGGCGTTGGCGATTTTACCGCCGTTTTTATTCAAAAGTTTAAAATCACCGAAACTGCTGATAACATCATATTGCGTTCTTCTGGAAAGTTCCCGTTCAACACCGGTCTGAGCCGCATATACTTCCTCGTGCTTTTCTCCGGCTTTATATATGTTGTTATAAGAAGAAATAAGCATAGGTGTAAACGCCATGGCTATAACCATAAACAATGTCATGGCTACAAGTAATTCCACCAAAGTCATACCTTGTTTGTTTTTAAAAAGATATTTTGTTTTCTTTTTCATAACAACACCCCTTTTCATAAATATTTAAAAAACATCAATCATTCCAAACTGTATAAAAACCGTCAACTTTCGGCATTTCTATATCTCCGCCGCCGTAAATATTGCCGATATAATGCATATCATCTGTTTTATATGTTCTGTTATCGTCATCATCAAGGAATTTTTGAGAAATATAATAACCGAAAACAGCTTCTTTTGCCTTTTTCCAAACCTGCCACCAGGCATAATTCGATGTAGACAATTTATAATAATTTTCGTAATAGTAAGTTTCAAGCGCCCATGCCGTAAGGGGGACACCGCTCAAAACATAGTTACCGGAGCCGACCTTTCTGGTAATTCCCAAAAATCCCGCTTCTTCCTTTTCTGTTTCCATTTCAACCTCGCTGTTAAAATAGTAAACATCTCCGGCACTTGCTATTTTTACTTTTGTAAAGTTTTTATCACGCATCCAAACGGTTTCATTTACTTCGTACCACTTATCGGAATAACCCGTTCCGTTATCACTGTGATTTATTACCCAAAGGTAGCAATCCTCTCCGAAATAAACCTTACCCGCTTTAACCGTTTTTTTGCGGTCTTCGTTATAATATGAATATGGCGTATCTTTCGGTGCCATAAGCGTTACGGAACTCATACGCCTTGCATTACCGTTCTTTAATTCATTTACATAAAGCGATGCCATCATATCAACATATCTGTTAAAGCAGATAACAGGTGCCTGAAGAATCATAACCTTATATATTGAAGAGTTTTGTGCAGTACCGTCTCCGAGGCGGTTACCGCGCAAGCCGTTTACCATAAGGTTGATCGGAACATCAATCTGAATAGAGTTTGTAGCGGTAAGTGCAACAAAGTTATCTCTTTGAAGGTCACTTGAATAATCGGCACCGTTGATACCGTCTATTATGTTAAAATACGGGTCATCACTCGGAGAGGTATTAAGAGTGGGATTCATTCCGAGAACAAGTTCGCTGTTATCTTTACCGTTTATTACTTTTTTCCCGCTCGAATCCTGCACATCGTTTGCGTTAATAACCATATTACCGAGGCAGGAATAAATCTGCAAAGGCTGTGAAGCATAGTCTTTGTCATCTATGCCGGCATCGGAGTAATTTATTACGGCTCTGCCCGTTTTCATATCCGGCTTTAACTGAACCTGATTACAACCGCTCTTTATTACCGATCTCGTAATATTCCCATTACTGTCCGTTTCGTTATAATCCACTGTACCCGCAAAATAAAGCCAGCCCTGCTTTGACGGATACGTAGGAATAATTATTGTGCAACCTCTTGTTTTGGTTATCTCGCCTACAGTTGCAGTTGATGTGAAAACAATTTGCTGGTTTGAAGTTTTTGTAACGGTATATTTAATATCGGATGTACCGCCTGCGGTAATTGCCGAATCAACTGCTTGAGAAAGAGTATTATATTTATCCTCTCCGATTTCCACAATATCTCCGCCGAAATGCTCGCCGATCGGATTGCCGTCAACATCAAATCCGTCAATGGTCGTCTGCTCTGTAAAAACTATGTAAAAATGCGGAGTATTGTCAAATTCTATCTTACAACTGCCGGAGCCGAGAAGAGTGCCGTATTTACCGTCGGTATTCCGTTCGGTGTTGTAAATATACTGACCGTCTGTATCATCGTCAGCACCGTCTTTATAATAAAAGTACAGGGTATCTGTTTTCATTTCCGTGTATTCGGCACCGTACTGTTGTGCTTTTTGCTCTTTCGGGATATTCTTAAGAAAAATATCGTAAAAGTCACTGTAATCTTTCAATTCGGCATTCTGGTCATCTAACAGAGTACCGCTGTCATTTGCTTCTTTAATATCATCATATATTTTCGTAAAAGAAGCAACCGACATTTCCGCTATGGTTCTTGCAAAATATGATGCTCTTTGAAAAGTTGAACCTTTAACGGTGTTTTTATAAGCATTTTCGCCTAAAGTGTAAATTGCCGGAATAAAAAGTGTAAGAATTAAAAGAATGAACATAACTGCAACAAGAGCAACACCGTTTTTGCTCTTTAAAAAATCTTTAAATTTTTTACCTTTCATTATGTTCACTCCTTAAATCCACTCTACTTTAAATATAAAAACAAAATTATACCGAAATTTTACAAAATAATTAACAACTTGTAAAATTATACAATAACACGAAGAACTTCTTCAACTGAAGTAGTGCCTTCAAGAATTTTATCAATACCCTCCTGGCGGAGCGTATGCATACCCTGTTTCATTGCCATGGCTTTAATCTCGGCAACGCCTGCACGCCTTAAAATAAGTTCACGAATTTCGTTTGATATTTCAATAAACTCAAATACACCCTGTCTGCCTTTATAGCCCGTATTACTGCAGGCTATACAGCCTTTCGGTCTGTAAATTTCAATAGTATCGTCAAGTGATTTACCCTCATGCGGGAAATCAGGCATACTCGCAAGAAGTTCACGGTATGTTACCGTAACTTTCTCTTTACATCTGGGGCAAAGCACACGGATAAGACGCTGTGCCAACACACCTACAAGTGAAGATGCCGTAAGGAAAGGCTCAACACCCATTTCATCAAGACGGGTAATGGCACCTGAAGCATCGTTCGTATGAAGTGTGGAGAAAACCATATGACCTGTAAGAGCGGATTCAACGGCGATTTTTGCCGTTTCACCGTCACGAATTTCACCGACCATTACTATATCCGGGTCGGCACGAAGAACGGAACGGAGAGCGGCGGCAAATGTCATACCGGCTTTTGAGTTCATCTGAACCTGGCAAAGTCCGGGCATACGGCGCTCAACAGGGTCTTCAAGCGTGATTACATGCTTTTCTATATCGCTTACTTCGGAAAGGGTTGCATAAAGGGTTGTAGATTTACCGCTACCTGTAGGACCTGTAACAAGAA
>JAZUHA010000367.1:0-3984 GCA_045641485.1 Acutalibacteraceae bacterium | reverse complement strand
ATCAAACAAGAGCCGTATTGGTACGATTTTTTCTATGTGGAAATTATGACCGGACTAAGACGAGGTGAAATCTGCGGAATTAAGTGGAACGATATAAACTTCACCGAAGGAACATTGAGCATCAGGCGGTCAATCGGTTACGCAAAGAACGGAAAAATAACCGTAGGCGAAACCAAGACTGATGCGAGTGTTCGGAAAATAGTAATGCCACCAAGCGTAGAAACAATGCTTCGGAAAAAACAAGAAAACGCAATATGCGAGTGGGTGTTTCCGCATTATTTTAACCCAAACGAACCTTTGCATCCTAACTCTGCATATACAAAGTTAAAAACTCTTCTTAAAAAGGCGGATTTACCGTCTATCAGATTTCACGATCTACGGCATACCTTTGCTACTCACGCAATCAGCGGCGGTGTAGATGCCAAGACCTTGGCAGGCATCCTCGGTCATACCAATGCGAGTTTTACACTTGACACCTACACCCATATAACGAGAGATATGCAAAAGAATGCTTCGTCCGTAGTCAACAATATGATGCAAAAATTCTTAATAACGGAGAACAAAAATGTCAAATAACAAAAGAAAACAAGGCGACGGAACAATGCGTCTTCGCAAAGACGGCCGTTGGGAAGGCAGAATTGTCATAGGTTACGATGAGAAAGGTAAGCCAAAAACAAAATGCGTAACAGCAAAAACAAAAAGCGAATGCGAAGAAAAACTAAATACTCTTAAACAAACGGTCGGCAAAATAACGGAACGGCTGAGACCGAATATGCCCTTTGGAGATTGGATAGACTATTGGTATCAAAATTACTGTAAACTTGCTCTCAGAGAAACGACAAAAGCAGGTTATGAAAACCACATCTATAAGCACATTATCCCCTCAATAGGTCATATACCGTTAAACAAGTTATCGCAAAACGACTTACAGCAGTTTTATGCAAATCTTAAGAAAAACGGCAGGCTTCAGTACTGCGATAAGAAAGGTACGGAAATATCAAACAGAATGGTACGCTCCTGCCACGCACAGTGCAGAGCAGCACTTGAAAAAGCCGTTGCCGAATGTCTTATTACAAAGAACCCTTCAACCGGTTGTAAGTTACCGCCTAAAAAAGACCGTGAGATGCAAGTGCTGACACCGGCTGAGATTAGTCGCTTTCTTGCCCGTGCAAAAGAGGAGGGCTACTACGAAATATTTCTTCTCGAACTGTCAACGGGAATGCGCCGTGGTGAAATACTCGGTCTTAAATGGAGCGACCTTAATATAAATGACGGCAGACTGCGCATTGTAAGAGAGGTCGTGCCTGTGGGTGGCAAGATTATGATACAACCGCCTAAAACCAAAAGTTCGGAAAGGACAGTGGTGCTACCGCCGTATATGGTTGAAATCCTCATAAAAATGAAGAAAAACAAGACTTGCGAATGGATATTCCCATCCCCCGTAAAAGAAGGAGAACCAAGAAATCCTACGGCACTTCAACATCGATTTAAACTTATACTTCGGCGTTCGCACTGTAAGGATATTCGCTTCCACGACCTTCGGCACACCTTTGCAACCATGGCTCTTGAAAACGGTATGGATATAAAAACATTATCCTCGATTATAGGACACATCAGTTCGGAAACAACTCTCAATATATATTCGCATATCACGGATACAATGCGAGAGCAGGCCTCTGTGAAAATCGACCGTAAAATCGGCGGTACAGACGCTTCTGTGCCTGTGCCAAAGAATGAATCAGAAGAAGTTAAAATAAGCACTGTGGGCGAAAATTTTGAGCCATACACGCCTAAAATCCGAAAGAGCGGTACGGGATGCATATATAAGATAAGCGATACGCTGTGGGAAGGAAGTTTCTATCCGAAAATGCCTGATGGCAAGCGAAAGAAATTCAATATCTACGCAAAAACGAGAGAAGAATGTGAAAACCTACTTGCAAAGATGATAGCCGAAAAGAAAGCCGAAATAATGGCTGAAAAGAAAAGCTCAAAAGCATCATAAAAGATATGAGGGCGGACAATTGTCAGCCCTCAAAATTTGATATACATAAAACAAAGAAAAACATATATGAAAATAAGAATTTTCCGAGCGTACGGATATTACCAGTGTGTTTCTTGAAAGTTTTAAGGATAAAAATCTTTTGAATTTTTTTGAGCATTTTGCAAACGCTATTGACAATAGGTCGGGCAACCGATATAATGTAATATATCATTATAAGATAAGGTGATACTGTGAATCTTCAGACAATATTAACGGAAAAGCAAATGACGATGTACCGTTTATCCAAAGTAAGCGGTGTTGCCAAAACGACCGTTATTGATATATGTTCGGGGAAAAGCTCTATCGGCGGATGCAATGCGGATACCGTGCTTCGGTTATCCCGTGCGCTTGGCTGTACGATGGAAGAACTGATGCAGATCGATAATGCAGACTACGACAAAAATACCCGCAAGCCGAAAGATGATTCTTATCTCGAAAAACGACTGCCGGAATATCTGTCAAAATCTCTTTCCGCTATGATTGAAGCGTGGAAAATTGAAGATAGCGGCAAGAGAGATCTTCACTTTGATATTTACTGGTGCGATTTGAATGCTGATATTAATTCGGCGGAAACCGAACAGGAAATATCCAGTGAGCAGGCATGGTATTTACGCCGAAAATATTTAAGAATGGAGGAATAATATATGGACTTTACAAATTTACCGAGAAGGAACAAGACCTATACCGGTGCAAACGGAAGTAAAATATCGGTTGATCTAAACGGTGAAGTATATATGCTCAAGTTCCCCACCGTGCCGTCACGCAACGGAAAAATGAGCTATACCAACGGTTGCGTATCCGAATATATCGGCTCTCAAATTTTTAATCTGTGCGGAATAACGGCGCAAGAGACAATGCTCGGAACATTTACAAAGAGCGGAATGGAAAAGGTCGTCGTTGCCTGCAAAGATTTTACGACACCCGAAACGGTATTGCAGGATTTTGCTTCACTCAAAAATACGATCATCGATTCCGAGCATAACGGATACGGCACCGAACTTTCGGATATTCTGACTGCCATTGACGAACAGCAGGCGGTCGATCCTTACACCCTAAAAGAGCATTTTTGGGATATGTTTATAGTAGACGCCTTAATCGGCAACTGGGACAGACATAACGGCAACTGGGGATTTCTATATAACACCCGCACCGATGAAATGAGGATCGCACCTATTTACGACTGCGGAAGTTGCCTGTTTCCGCAGGCAGATACTGAAATTATGCAGGCGGTACTGGATGATCCTGCCGAAAGAGATCTCCGCACTTTTCAAATACCGACTTCGGGAATCAAGCAAAACGGTCAGAAGATCAACTACTTTGATTTTTTATCCGGTCTTTCCGAACCTGATTGTAATAAAGCGCTGAAGCGAATTTTACCGAGAATTGATATGCGGGAAATAGGTGAATTGATTGACAATACGCCGTATATTACAGATTTGCAAAAGCAATTTTACAAGACAATGCTTTCGGCAAGAAAAGAGAAAATACTGGATAAGTCTTTACAGCTTTTGAAAAACAAGGAACGCAGTAACAAGGTAAAATAAGAAGAACAGCTAACTATGCCGATGGAATGAAAATCCTGTCGGCTTTTTTGCATACAACAAAAAGGCGGACAATTGTCCGCCCTCAAAATTTGATACGCATAAAACAAAGAAAAGCGATTCTTTTTTATCCGCTATTTTGAAAACAAAGAATAATTTTTGCTAAATTCTCATACTTGATTTTTCCGTAAGTGGTCAAACATGTGGTCAAACGGTTTATATCGGGAATTTTATAAGATTAGTTGTTGCCGAAAATGCGGCTTTTTCAAAAACCGTCAGCGCTGTTATTTTTGCAAAAATGCCCTATTTAAGCCGTTTTTAAGGCAAAAAAAGAGAAGCAGTATCTAATGATACCTCTTCTCTTTTTTTTGGTTGGAATATTTTTATAGGACTGTATTGTCG
>JAZUHA010000366.1:0-4026 GCA_045641485.1 Acutalibacteraceae bacterium | reverse complement strand
GATAAAATTAAGATATTCGATATCCATTCAAATGCAAAACCGAAGTTCCTTAACCCACCAACCAAAACCGCAAGAGAAATTCTGGCTTCCCTTGAACTCAACTCCGAGGTCGTATGTGATAACTTTGAAGGAATTTAGGTTGAATAAGGAGGAAAAAGCTAAAATGTATACTCACTCAAACACAAAGATATGTTTTTTACAAAAACTTGCATTGATAATAGTTGTTTTACTGTTGGTTCAAACGGTTGGTTGTACAACGAAAAGCAATCGTGAAACAGTTACTTATGATTACGCTGAAATCCCTCTTGAAAGAAATAAAATTGCACTTCATCTCGACAGGATGTGTCTTGCTGAACGAATGTATGAAAAAAACATACTGTTTGTACATGGGCTTACCTATTCATCACACGAATTTGATATAGATTATGATGATTACAGTTTGGTGCGTTATTTTGTCCGTAAGGGTTATACGGTTTGGCGTGTTGACATTGCCGGATACGGTAATTCGGGTGAGGTAGAAGACGGATTTATGCCGGATTCCGATTACGCCGCACTTGATGTTTGTGAGGCAGTCGAAAAGATACGTGAAACAACCGGAAAGGAAAAAATCGATATACTCGGTTGGAGTTGGGGAACGGTTATATCATCGCATTTTGCGTATGCTCACCCTGAATACATAAACAAACTTGTATTGTATGCGCCAATATTTACCGGTTTAGGTTATTCAAAAATAACCGAGCCGTTTCATCAAAACGATTGGGAACACGCTGCCGATGATTTTCAAAAAAAGTCGAACGGTACATTTGATTTTGATATAACCGAAAAAGAAATTATTGAAATGTATTGTTCAAGTTGTTGGCATTATGACGGTACGCAAAGTCCCAATGGCGGTAGAAAGGATCTTTGTACAGATGAAAGCGAAACCCTGATAGACCCGGAAAAAATCAAAGTTCCGACTTTTGTGATATGCGGGGACTCTGACCCGTATATGAATTTGAGTGCGGTAAACGGCTGTATCGATAATCTTCCTGACGGCTCCGACCTTGAAATCATAAAAGGCGCAAGTCATGTGATGATGTATGAAAAACCTTACTATCACACATTCAGAGATAAGGTCATAGCCTTTCTTGAAAAATAATAATCATCGGAATTTGCCTTATATAAATGTGTTTACCGCCGACTGCGTGTCATCGTCTGACTTCTTTTCGCCGACAATCCCGTTCGCAAGTATGCCTGCTTCCTTTAAGGCTTTGGTACGCCGTTCGTCAACGGTAAGACTGTAGTCCTCATAGATGTTTCGTATTTCCTCTATAGCTTCCTCTATATCTTTTACCGCTACAGTTGATTCGTTGTTCTTTTTTATTTCCCTTGCAAAACTCGTGTCACGGGTTTGATAACGAAAATCCTCTTTTTCGTTGGAATTTTCTGTTTTTTCTGAATTTTCCTTGACATTTTCGGAAGAGGTGGGTATACTACTGTTAAAAGATGAATTGCCACGAGGCTTTGACCTCATGACGGCTATTAACTTAGCTGACGGCAATTTATCTTTTTTTATTTGCCCTACATTATAAACAGTGCAAATACCATTGTTTTTACCGATTGAAAGGGTTATTTTATAATAACTTCCGTCAAAATCCTCAAAATAAGCAGTTCGGTATATAAATCCGTCTTTTGCAAAAGAATGTTCTTTTTCATCAGAACGACTATTATCTTTTTGAGAAGTTTCAACAATTTCGTCAATATGACTCTCAACTTTCAATTTAACAAAGAATTCATTTTCAGATAATTTTTTCCTTTGACCTTTAATCTCTTTGTAATTGTCTCTTGCTTTTTTAGCTGTCTCTCCTTTCGTTATTCTCAGAACATCTCCGTCAAATGTTTCAACATCAATACTGCCGTTTTTATCAATAAGTTTATTGAAAAATTCGGTAATCTGTTTCCTCATTCCGGAAACACTTTTTTCGGTAATAACATTTCTGCTTGCAATTACATAAGTATTTCCGTTTTCAATTTTGAATCCTTGCCCCATTTAAGGTCATAATATCTTTTTCCTATTTCGGAATTATAAAACTTATCTCGTGCAATTTTTTCAAGTTTAAGCCATTCTGTCGGATCAAGATCGCCATATTCATCACCATAAAATTTGTTGTATTCTTTATATTCAGGTGAACTTTCAATTTGATTTATTTCTTTTCGCTTTTTTTTCGATAAATTCATTACCGTTTGCTACACGCTTAAACAACTCTTGTGAAATTACTATCTGATTGCTTCTTTTGAAAAAAGAACCTTGTACTCCCGGCTCAGTTTCCTGAATAATAAGCGTATAATCTTTCAATTGCGGATATGCCTTAAATAATTCATCATGTTTAATAACATCTTCAAGTCGGGCAGTTCTGTAAACATCACCCTCATTTGTATAATGAATTTTAATATTTCTTTCCGATAATTCAGCTTTACTGTCATCAATCTCATACCGCCATTTACCGTCATACCCCTTAAACCAGCCTGTAGCCTTTCTTATCTGTTCGCTGTCTTTACCGTCCGAAAGCATTTGTTTTGCCTTTTGAAGCATCGTTTTGTCGGCGGTTTTTGAGCGTTCGCCCGCATTCTGATATTTAACAGTATTCTCCGCCGTATTTTCGGCGGTGTTTTTTGTTTCCGCTTTTTTGTTATTTTGTTCCGCTTTTCTGTAACTGTCGCTTGCCGTTTTTACACCACGCTACTGTTGTTTTTGATTATTGCTTGAATTTTTCTTTTCCGTGCTGTAAAATATTAACGGTAATTTATATAAAAGTCGGTGATTTGATGACTGAATTAAATAAAAGGAACTTACCTGATATTTTTACATTTTTTGACGGTAAAAAAGTTGAAACTTCCGAAGATTGGAAAAAACGAAAAGAAGAACTTCTTTTGTATTTTCAGGAAAATATGTACGGTACATTACCCGAAAAGCCGTTATATATTACTTCCGAAACAGTCAAAACGGAAGAGGATTTTTGTGCGGGAAAAGCGGTTTTTAAAAAGGTTGATCTTACACTGCACTGTAATACGGGTGATTTTACTTTTCCCGTTTATTCCGTAATTCCGAAGAAAAAGCCGAAACTCACTTTCTTATTGCTGAATTTTCTTGATAATGTTCCCCACAGATATTATCCTGCGGAGGAAATCGTTGACAGAAACTGTGCTTGCGTATCGTTTTGTTATAAGGATGTTTCCTCTGATGACGGTGATTTTGAAAACGGTTTAGCCCGGATATTTTTTGAAAACGGAAAACGGAAGAACACCGATGCAGGTAAAATTACGCTTTGGGCGTATGCCGCAATGCGGGTTTTGGATTATATTGAAACCGTACCGGAACTTGACGGTAAAAAAACGGTTGTAATAGGTCATTCTCGGCTCGGCAAAACAGCACTTTTGGCAGGTGCGCTTGACGGCAGGTTTTACGGAGTTGTTTCAAACAACTCGGGTTGCTGCGGTGCGGCGGTAATACGTGGCAAAACGGGCGAAAGTTATAAAAAAATATATGAAGTATTCCCGTATTGGTTTTGTGAAAATTTCGGCAAGTTTGCCGAGAATGAAGAAACTTTTAAAACCGACCAGAATGCGCTGATTGCCTTATCGGCTCCGTCGTCCGTTTATGTCGGTAGTGCTTCGGAAGATGCATGGGCAGACCCGCTCTCGGAATTTCTCGGTATTTATTCCGCTTCTCCGGTTTATGAGTTTTACGGTAAAAAAGGATTTCCCGAAACCGGTGAATTTCTTAATGAACCGTTTAAAATTACGAGTGAAAGCTGTGCGTATGCTTTAAGAGCGGGAACGCATTATTTAAGCCGTGAAGATTGGCATAACTATATTGATTTTTTCACTGAATTATTGACTTGATATTTGCGATAGTTTATACTTTTATAAAGATAAATAAAAGGAGCGTTTATTATGCTGACTAAAATAGGAGCGTTTTTTATGGCTGTTATATCTTTTTTCAATATCCTTTTTGCAGGGTATATCAAGCATTATCCCAAAAACAGA
>JAZUHA010000365.1:0-9671 GCA_045641485.1 Acutalibacteraceae bacterium | reverse complement strand
CCGAGGAAGTTTTTAAATCCGAAGAATTTAAAAAGAACTTCTATTTCGGTTCGTGAGGATTTAAGTATGAATGTAATATATAATTTATTTTCGCTTTTACCGTTTCCGTGGGCAGATTACAAGTTTATGGTAAATGCCTTTACTGCAGTGCTTCTTATAGCGCCGCTTATGGGTATTCTCGGCACAATGGCGGTAAACAATAAAATGGCGTTTTTTTCCGATGCTCTCGGTCACAGCGCTTTAACGGGCGTCGCACTCGGAGTTTTGCTCGGTATAAAAAACGAGATGATTTCACTTGTGTTTTTCGGAATACTTTTAGCGCTTATAATTACACGGGTAAAAAATAAAGGCGCATATTCCGCAGATACCGTAATAAGCGTGTTTTCGTCTGTTTCAATAGCTTTGGGGCTTCTTGTGCTTTCATACGGCGGCGGATTTTCAAAATACAGTTCCTATCTTGTGGGCGATATTTTAAGTATCACAAAAAGCGAGATACTTGTTCTTTTAATTGTGTTTATTGCGGTAATTGTCGTTTGGGCGTTTATTTACAATAAACTTTTGCTTATAAGCGTAAACCGTGAACTTGCGGCAAGCAGAGGAATAAAAACCGCTCTTTATGAAAATATTTTCGTAATAGTGGTTGCGGTCGTTGTTATGCTTTCAATAAAGTGGGTAGGCATACTTCTTATAAATTCGCTTCTTATTCTTCCTGCGGCATCATCACGGAATACGGCAAAAAATTCACGGCAATATATGTTCTTTTCCGTTGTAATTTCGCTTTTCGGAAGTATTGCAGGTCTTCTTACTTCTTTTTATGCCGACACTTCGGCAGGCGCTACAATAGTTACCGTTCTTGCGGCAGTATTTTTCATTACATATTTATTTAGAAAAAAATAATCTGAAAGGTTGATATAAATGTTATTTTCACAGGATATAGGCGTTGACCTCGGTACGGCGAATACTCTTGTATTTGTTAAGGGAAAAGGTATTGTAATAAGAGAGCCGTCTGTTGTGGCGGTAGATGAAAGAACAAATCCGAAAACGGTCGTTGCGGTAGGCTCGGATGCCAAAAAAATGATAGGCAGAACACCCGGCTCAATTACGGCGGTAAGACCTCTTAAAGACGGAGTAATTGCCGATTTTGATATGACTTCGGATATGCTTAAAGCATTTATTAAAATGGCGATAAGCGGTTCGCCGTTTAACCGTGCAAGGGTTATGATTTGTATTCCGTCGGGAGTAACCGAGGTTGAAAGGCGTGCCGTTCACGATGCCGCAAAAAGTGCCGGCGCAAGGTATGTAAGTTTAATAGAGGAGCCTATGGCGGCGGCTATAGGTGCGGGACTGCCCGTGCTTGAAGCAACCGGAAGTATGATTGTGGATATCGGCGGCGGTACAAGTGAAGTTGCGGTTATTTCTCTCGGTGATATTGTTACGGCAAAATCATTAAGAGTTGCCGGTGATAATTTTGACGAAGCAATAATTTCTTATGTAAAAAGAACATTCAATCTTTTAATAGGAGAGCGTTCCGCAGAGGATATAAAACTTAAACTCGGCAGTGCTTACCCATACGAGGGTGAAGCCGCTATGGAAATTAAGGGCAGAAATCTTTTAGACGGGCTTCCGAAATCGGTTGAAATAACAAGTGCAGAAGTTAGAGAAGCGTTGAGCGATACGGTTGATAAAATTCTTGATGCAATAAGATATACTCTTGACAGAACTCCCCCGGAACTTTCTGCCGATATTATAGAGCGCGGTATTATGCTTACGGGAGGCGGTGCACTTTTAAGAGGACTTGACAGACTTATTGCCGCGGAAACGGGTATGCCCGTTCGTGTTGCGGATAATCCGCTTGACTGTGTTGTCAACGGAACGGGTATCTGCCTTGAAAAAGATTTTCTCGGCTTTAATAAGAAAGGCTGATTATGAAAAGATTTTTTAAAAGCGACAGTTTCAAAATTCTTGCGGTAATTTTGATTGTATCATTTTTCGGTGTGCTTTGCGCTTCGTTTTCTCACAGCGCCGCTTCCCCGTTTACTACGGTAATGAGTACGGTATTCTCGCCGTTACATAAAATTTCAACGGAAATAACAAATCAGCTTAACGGTGTAAGTTCTTCTTTTGTGTCTTCTTCAGTATATAAAAAAGAAAATGACAAACTCAAAAAAGAGATTGCCGAGTACCGTGAAAAACTTGCGGGATATGATGAACTTAAAACAAGGGTTGAAGCCTATGAGGAATTATACGAAGTAAAAAAAGAAAATCCGGATTACAAATTTTCTTACGGTAAAGTTATTTCAAAAGATGCCGCAGATGCTTACAACACATTTGTGCTTGATGTCGGCAGTAAAGACGGTGTTGAGGTTGACGACCCCGTTATAAGCGGAAATTATGTTGCGGGTGTGGTAAAAAAAGTAAATCTTACGACTTGTGTTGTGGGTACTGTTCTTGACCCCCGTGTAAATGTAGGCGCTTATGAATCCGGTACACGTGAATACGGATATGTTTCCGGTGACGATTCGATTTTCAAAGACGGGCTTTGCTGTCTTTCGGGACTCGAAAACGGCACTTCCGTCGTAAGCGGCGGTGTTGTGTGTACTTCGGGTTCGGGCGGAATATTTCCCGACGGTCTGATAATCGGCGAGATTGTTTCCGTTAAAAATGACAGCGACGACGGTATGTTCTATGCGGAAGTAAAACCGTTTGCCGATTTTTCACAACTTTCCGATGTGTTTGTAATAACTTCATTTGACGGTCAGGAAAAAGAATGATTTTTGAAAGGAGAGATATATTTGCAATACGATGAGAGAAAGCCGAAAATATTAAGAAGAACGATTTTTTCGGCGTTTATACTTATATCGGTTGTTTTGCAAAGTCTTCCTTTGGGATTATCCGATTTTTCCGTAAGACCTTTCTTGGCTATACCGGCAGTTATATGTATTTCCGTATTTGAACGGGAAATACCGTCTGCGCTTTTCGGATTTTTTTCGGGCGTGTTACTCGATATCGCATCTGCAAAAGACGGATTTAACGCTGTTGTTTTGACGGTAATATGCGCCTGTTGCAGTCTTCTTATCAGTCATTTTATGCGAAATAATATTGTTACTTCGCTTGTTCTGTGTGCTGCTTCTGCATTTGTATATGAGTTTTTGTATTGCGGTATTTTTTATATTTTGGGCGGCGGCGGTTTCCCCTTAAAGGCAATTTTTGAATTTTTTGTACCGTCTTTTGTGATAACGGTAATATTTACACCGGTGTTTTATTATCCGGTTAAAGCAGTCTGTAATTCGTTTAAAATTTCCGATTAGGAGTAAAGTTTATGGAACAGAGAAAAAAACGAATAAAATCGGGAACGGCGTTTATTGTTGCCGTGTTCATTTTGCTCACATCGGTAATTGTAAAAATACAGTTTGTTGACGGAAGTAAGCATAAAGAAGACGGCGAAAGTTTTGCGATTTCTCAGATGGAAGTTAAAGCACCGAGAGGCGAGATACTCGATTGTAACGGTGAACCTCTTGTTACAAACCGCCGGGGCTATACACTTGTGTTTAAATATGATGCTTTTCCGTCATATAAGGACCAGCCCGCAAGAAATAAACTTATATATTCCTTAATAAATCTTGTTGAAAAAAACAAATTCAAATGGATAGATATTCTTCCCGTTAAAGAGAAAAAAGGAAAGTTTTATATTGATAAAACAAGAAAAGAAGAATTCGGTTACCTTGTTTCCGAGCAGATGCTTGATTTACCGAAAGGTGAAAAATCGACTGCCGATGAGTGTCTTGATGCCTTAATTGAAAGATATTCTCTTGCGGGCTTTTCAAGAAGTGATGCAAGAAAAGTTGCTTCCGTTTGCTTCGGTATGAAATATATGGGCTTTTCAACGTCAAATCCGTATACTTTTTCCGAAGAAGTATCGGGTGTGCTTGTTTCTCAGGTCAAAGAAAAAAGCACTTTTTACAGCGGTGTTGACTCGGGAACGGTAAGTTACAGAAAGTATGATGATAAACTTACACTTTCACATATATTGGGCGTTGTAGGCTCCATAAGTTCCGAGGAATATGAAGCGGAAAACAACAAACTCAAAGAAAAACTTGATGATAATACGCTTACTAAACAGGAGCGTATGATTATACAGAATAACGCTTACTCACTTAATGATTCATACGGAAAAAGCGGAATAGAAGCGCTTATGGAAAGCGAATTAAGAGGCAGAAGCGGAATTAAAACAACAACGGAAAATGCCGACGGAACGACAAAAGAAGATTATCTCGTAAAGCCCGTGCAAGGCAATACCGTTGTAACGACAATTAACAAAAATTTGCAAAACGTGGCTTATAACGCATTGAAAGAAATGCTTATTGAAAACCGCCAGTCTTCGCTTTTTGATATTGCCGGTGCGCTTGTTGTGGAAAATGTAAAAACAGGGGAAATACTTGCCTGTGTTTCTTATCCGTCTTACGATATAACAAAGTATTTTTCCGATTATTCAAAACTGTCAAAAGATAATGCAAGCCCCTTGTGGAACAGACCGTTACAAAGTACTTATGCTCCGGCTTCTACATTTAAGCCGTGCGTGGCGATAGCGGGACTTGAAGAAAAGAAGATTTCTGCGGGCAGTACGCTTCCGTGTACTCATGCCTATAATATTTCCGATATTACGCTTTACTGTCTCGGTTCTCACGGTTATATAAATGTTGAATATGCTCTTGAGGTTTCGTGTAATATGTTCTTTTATCAGCTCGGTCAATCTCTCGGAATAGATAAAATGAATAAGTATGCGGCACTTTTGGGATTGGGGCAAAAAACAGGTGTGGAACTTCCGGAGGCAGAGGGCATTCTTGCAAGTATTTCAAACAGAGAAGCGTCGGGCGGGGCGTGGAATCCCGGTGATACCGTTCAGGCGGCAATAGGTCAGTCCGATAATCTCTTTACTCCGATACAACTTGCAAACTATGTTTCCACCATAGCAAACGGCGGAACGAGATACAAACCGCATATTATAAAATCCGTTCTTTCTTCCGATATGTCGGAAGTTATCAGCGAAACACAGCCGGAAATACTTAATACACTTAATGTTTCAAAGAAAAATCTTAAAACCGTGCAAAACGGTATGAGAAGAGTTATTACAGACGGCGGTTGTTCCTGGTATTTTAAAAACTGCATTGTAGATGCCGCAGGAAAAACGGGAACTTCGCAGATAAACAGAAAAACTTCTACCGGATATGTAAACGACTGCAATAACGGATTTTTTATTTCGTATGCACCTTATGACGATCCCGAGATAGCGGTTGCCGTAGCCGCCGAAAATGTTGACAGCGGAAGCGGTATTTCAAGGGCGGCTATAGATGTTTATAATTACTATTTCTCACAGAAAGAAAAGTTTACGAAGATTACGGAAACGGGTACTCTTATTCCCTGATTTTACAGAAAAAGGTGAAAATTATGAGCGTTGTTGTGGCTTCCGCAAAAGGCGGAGTAGGTAAATCCTCCTTTTGTATAGGTGTCGGCAAAAACCTTGCCGTTCACGGTCATAAAACACTTCTTATAGATATGGATATAGGCGTAAGAAGTCTTGACCTGCTTTCGGGCGTTGCGGAAAAAACGGTTTATAACTGGGGCGATATAATAAAAGGCAACTGCGATACGGAAAGAGCAGTCATAGAAATTTCCGCAAACCTTTCGCTTCTTGCCGCTCCGTTTTTGTTTGAAGATTGTTTTACCCCGGAAAATCTTTTGCCGATTATAAATGAACTTGAAAAACAGTATGAGTTTATACTGCTTGATGCGCCGGCGGGAATTGAAAGAGGATTTTTCCTTGCAGGCGCAGTTTCAAAAAGCTGTATTATTATTACAACGCCGGACCCCGTAAGCGTAAGGGCGGCGACGGGTGCCGCAGATGCTTTAAGAGAAAACGGAAGAAAGAATTTACGGCTTATTGTAAACCGTTTTGATAAAAAGAAAAAAACGGATGTCTGTATAGATGATATTATAGACGGTATCGGCGCACGGCTTCTCGGAATAGTTCCCGAATCAAAAGAAATAAGCGAACTTTGTATGGGTAAAAAAATTCCGTATGACTGCAAAGGCAACCTTGCACTTGTGAGGATCGCAAACAGAATATGCGGTGAAAACATACCGTTAAAGATAAAAAATCTTTAGAGTGTGCCGGTTACGGCTACTTGACAAACATTATTTAAACAAAAAACAGGGGTGCCGGCGGACGCAGGCTGAGATTGAAAACATTCCTTTTCTGACCCTTAACCTGATGCGGATAATGCCGCCGTAGGGAGTAAAAAGAAATTTTCCCTCACGGTTTTATTTCCGTGAGGGATTTTTTTCGGAGTGATTTTTATGAATAACATTACAAGGAAAGAAAAAACACGCTGTCTTGCGGAAAGCGCCGTTATGATTGCCGCCGCCACCGTGCTTTCGCTCATTTCATTTAATATGCCTTTCGGCGGAAGCGTTACTTTAATGGGCGCCGTACCCGTGATTCTCATAAGTTACCGCCACGGTGTAAACCGGGGAATAAAAACGGGGCTTGTTTTCGGCGTTATCGAAATGATTTTCGGGCTTGAAAATTTTTCGTATGTAAGCGGTATAACTTCGTATATTATTCTTGCATTGACCGATTATATAGTGGCTTTTTCCTGTCTCGGCATAGGCGGAGCGTTTAAAAATAAATTCAAAAATCAGGTTTTTGCCGTAACGCTCGGTACGGCTGTTTCCTTTACCCTTAAATTCTTTTGCCATTTTTTAAGCGGTGTGATTATATGGAAAGCGTATGCGGGAGATTTGCCCGTGTGGAAATATTCGCTTGTATATAATATCTCATATATTATTCCGGAGTTGCTTATTACCGTTGTCGGGGCAACTGCTTTTATTACGGTTTTTGATATTACCGGCGAAAATATCGCCGTTAAATCAAGGAAAAAATAAACTAATTGTTAATTTTTATTAAATCGCTCTTTCGTTTTGCGTTTTTATTTGAAATTTCCGCTTTGCCGTGGTAGAATAATATCTGCTGAATAAATGCCGACACGAAGTCGGCATTAAAATAAAAACACCGAAAAAGAAAGGGTGGTTTTTTCTTTGGATAAAAGAACTGAACTTGACGAGGAACTTGAAAGGCTTACAGAAGCTTTCAGAGAAGAATTGAAAAAGCAAAGAAATAATGATAATTTTGATGTCGAATACGAACTTATACAACAACTTCAGGAGGAAGATGAAGAAGAAAATCCGATATCAGAAGATGAACTTTGTACTTGTTGCGGTGCGGAACGTCGGGATTTTTCACGGGGGGAGGATTATCAGTACTGTGAAAAATGCCGTGAGGCTATGAAGCATTATCCTTTCAGTATTCATCACTTCTTTATAGTGGCGTCTGTAGTTTTTGCCTCTGTTTTCTCGGTGCTTATTTTTGTCGGCAATTTTAACGGATTTAAAAGTATTTATAATGCACACAAATTTGAAAAAGAAAATAAACTTACTTCGGCAATAGGTGCGTATGATGAGGCTGTTTCCGCTTTTTCCGACAGCACTTCCGGTAAAAGTTACAAATGTAAAAGTTTATATCTCAGGGTGGCTGATGATTTGTACCGTTCAATGCCGGCGGGTGCAAATTCCATGAGCGCTGTAATAACCTGCATTGAAAAAGGTCTTTCATCATTTAAAGCCGGTCTTCCGATTTATTCGGAATATGTTGATATGTATAATGACTGCAAAGTTATGGAATCAACTTATGAGAAGATTACGGAACTTGCACAGAACGAAAAATATGCAGCTTTTACGGGCGAAGATGATAAGACGTATAACGAACTGATGAACGATATGGAAGAACTCTTATCGCAAACGGTTACTGTTACCGCATTAAATAACAGTAAATCTCTTAACGAGTTCCCGTGTTCGGAAATGATTGTAAGGTATTTTCAGTATATGTTATCGTATTCGTGCAAAAAAACGGAACAGGCATATAAATATCTTTCACTTGCAAAGGAAGCAAATTCTTCTGCCGTATGGCTTTACGGATATGACCTCGGTACTATGGAAATTCAAAACGGCAATACCGAAAAGGCATTTGAATATGCAAAACTTATGAAACAAAACGATTACGAAAACAGTTATGCCTATATTCTTGAAGCGGCGGCTCACAGGAAAAACGGCAATTTGAAAAAATCGCTTGCTTCGTGTGAAAAAGGCTTTGATATGGGGGCTGTTTCTCCCGACCTGTACCGTCAGAAAGCAATGACTCTTATTTTGCAGGAGAAATTTAAAGAAGCGGAGAAAGAGTGTAAAACGGCTCTTGAAACAGAACAGTACGGAGCGTTGTATTTTGTTTATCTTATAGCCGCAACCGAAGCGAAAGATGCGGATGCGGTAAAAGAAATAAATACCGCACTCGGTGATATGGGTATAAGTTATACCGAAAAAATGCAGGATTATATTGACGGTAAAATAACATATACCGAAGTTTTAACAACAGGAACGGGGGATATAGAGTGATGACGGCATTATATTGTGTTACGAGATATCTTACTTTTTTCGGTACGGAACTGAGAACGTTTTATGAGCATATTATGTGCCGTATTTTTAAAATTCCCGTGGAGGATTCCCGTTCGTTTAAAAATTCCGAACTTTGCGGTCATATCGAACACGAACTGACCGAAAATACAAAACAGTCGTTTTTACTTTGTTTTGTGCCGTTTGTTCTTAATTTCATTCTCGGTAATGCCGCTCTTTTCGGCGGCTCGTATCTTCTGTTTTACGGCAGAATTTTCTGTCTTGAAGCGGTACTTACATTCTGGCTCGGGCTGTCGCTTCTTTCAAACTGTGCGCCGTCTTTTGAGGATGCCCTGTCTTTAAAGGATTATCTTTACGGCGGTGAAGGCAAAGCAAAAAAAATACTTCTCGCACCGTTTTTCGGTGTTATGTACGCTTCGTCTTTTCTTGAAAGATATTCTCTGACATTTTTACTTGCAATTATTTACAGCGTTTTCTTCCCGTTTTTTACATCGGCAATAGTATTTTAAGAGGAGCAAAAATGAGCAGAATAAAACCTTTGTATGACGGTATTAAGTTTTGCGCCGTTATCACAAGCGATAATCATATTGATATAAATGCAAAAGATAATAAAAAAAGATTAAAAACATTAAAAAATGTTATTAAGGACTGTGAACAGAGCGAAGTTTTTCCGGATGCTTTGATTACTGTCGGAGACAATGTTTCAAGGGGACTCACCGAAAACTGGGAACTTTATAAAAAATGCTTTGACGGTAAAAAGCCTGCCGAAAATGTGATTTTAACTCTCGGTAATCACGATTCCTGGAGTAAAGACGGGTACGAGGGCTATTTTGACGGCATTAAAAATTTTTATAAATACAGAAAAGAGATTTGCGGTATAAGTGAAGAAAAACCGTATTTCACCAAAGTTCTCGGCGGATTTTATTTTATTTTCCTCGGTACGGATGTAATTCCCGAAAACGAGGATTGCGCAGGTTTTTCCGAGGCGCAGACAGGCTGGTTTAAATCGGAAATCGAAAAAGCCGCAAAAACAAATAAACCGTTTTTTGTATTTTGCCACCAGAGTATAAACGGCAATCACGGTCTTCCCAAAACATGGGAGGCAAAAGAAAAAGAGTGGGAACCCGAAATAGGCGGCATAGGAAGTT
>JAZUHA010000364.1:0-4436 GCA_045641485.1 Acutalibacteraceae bacterium | reverse complement strand
TTGCTCTTCAAGCTCATTGTTCATACTGACAATGCTTTCAAAGCCGATTTTCTCTTTAATCATCATCTTCACCTTATCACGGTTTCCCTCCGTTCCGGATTCTGCGATTGAAGAAGATGATGAATTCATATTTGCTTTTTTAATATTTATTTTTTTATTATTATTTTGTTTAATATTTATATGCGGTCGGTTTTCTGCAACCCGATTTTCTGTAACTTGATTTTCTGCGGACTGTTTATCCGTAAGCGGATTTTCCGCAGCCCGATTATCCGTTTGCAGGTTTTCGGGACACGGCGGACAAGAGTCCGTACAGATTTCTTCAGATACGGTATCGTCTATTTCTTTTTCTTTAAATTCAACCTCGGTTACAGGGTCAAGGTCATAAGGATATTCATATATATAATATTCATTTTTTCCCAGAAAACCTTTTTCATTTCTTTTTTGTTCGGTTTTTATGTAATGGTGCTCCTGAAGCTCTTTAAGAGCTGAGGAAATCACCGTTCTGCCGTCTGAAAATCTTGTTTTAAGATAATCAACACTGTATGTATCCCAATTATCAGGAAGATTTAACAGAAATGACAACAATCCCATTGCTTTAAGAGAGAGTCCGTCAAGTAAGTGATAATTGGAAAGGATAGTAAAGTTTGTTATTTTTTCTACTTGCAGTTCTCCCCTGCCCTTGTCACCTGTAAAAACAGCTTCCGCCAATGTTGAACGGTCAATATCATAAGGTATCTGATAAAGAAAATATGATGAACCTATCATTCTACCTAATTCATTTTTCTGATTGGGTTCCATTTTCAGGTATTTCTTTTCTCTAAGCTCTTTAAGAGCGGAAGCAACACTTGCTTTACCGTCTTTGAGCTGACTTGCAAGCCCTCTTTCACTGAATCTCCAGCCTTCGGGTCTTGTAACCTTATAACAAAAAAGTCCGATAGCTTTTAATGATAAAATATCATTTGTAAACATATAATTTGATATTACGGTATAACCTTTTTTGTACTGAATATGAATTTTAGCCATAAAAAAACACACCCCCTTTCTGAAAAAATGCAAAAAGATACTTGCAATAAGGGGTATGTTGTGTTATAATATTAAACACAAATAGCCTGACGGCCTTATGACCTCTTATTGTTGAATACCTTATTTAATTTGGTGTTTTTGTGTTTGGTGACACGCTGACTGGTTATTTGTTGGTTCTCATTGCCGGTAACAATGAGAACAGTGTGCGTATAAAAGACTTGTGTTGGTAGCACGGGTCTTTTATTCTTTTTGTTATTCGTCTAACAAATTTTTGTTTTCTCTGATAAATTCAGTTATATACATCTGCAAAATTGCACTTGGAATAGTTCCCTTTTTCTTGCAGATTGCGTCAAACTGCAAATATTTGTTTTTATTGATTCTGAAATTAAAACGGTAATCCTTCTTCTCATTCTCACCGAGAATGTTTATAAGTTCAGATGCAGCTTTGCTTGCAGCCTTGGTAGCAGACGCTTCCTGTGATTCGGTATCATCATTTAAAGCAACATCAGGGAACATATCTTTTAATGTCTTGTTTGCCATTAGCTCTGTCCCCTTTCGTTATATTTTTCCGGCAACTTCAAAAAATGCTTTTGACGCTGCCGATGTCGGATGTGCTAATGTACAGGGACGACCAAATTCGATTTCCTTTGTAACGATAGTTGAAAGAGGAACAATACCGAGAACATTTTCTTCAGCCTGAAGCTTTTTCAGATATGTAGTATGTTCGACGGTGTTTTTACGGTGCATATTAACAAGAACACCTAATAATTCAAGTTCCTTGTTGGCATCTTTTTGAAAAGCAATAATAGTTCCTTTTATAAGTTCAAGTCCTTTATACGGAAGGCGTTCCGGTTTTATTGGAATAATAACTTTATGAGAACTTATTAATGCGGATGACAACAGCTCGTCCAGCTGCGGAGGACAATCAAAAAAAATATAATCAAATATTTTGCTCAATGCTTCGATATTTTCTTTAAATGTACTTATCTGAGCCTTACTTGTAAACAGTTTTTTTCCGAGAACGGCCAGTTGCTGTGTTGCAGGCACGATGAAGAGATTATCCATTTTAGTGGACTCAACATTATAACAGCATTTCAAAAGGTCAACTTTTTTATTGAACAAATCGCAACAGTTACCGCCCTGGAGCTCGTCCGGTTCCATAGCACAACTTTCTGTTAAACAATACTGCGGGTCAAGGTCAACCATAAGAACCATACTCCCCTGCTTGGCTTTCGCTGCCGCAAGGTTCATTGTTGTTGTGGTTTTTCCCACTCCGCCCTTTTGATTTGCAATGGCAATTCTCATTGCATTGGGCATAATTATCCTCCTTTCAATAATATTTCATTACCGATTTTACACGCATCCTATATTTTTGTCAATAGAATTTTTAAAAAATTTTTCAAAAATTTCAAAAAAATGCACATTCATCTCACATAAACGCAAAGAAAAAATTATACAAAAAAATTAAAATATACACCCAACGGACATACAACGGATATACAAAAGACATACAACGGAAGCACAAGGGACATACACAAATTATTTTGAAAAATAAAAAAAGGGACAGTTCAAAAACTGCCCTCTTTTTTTGATGTTTTTTTACTGTTTTTACAGATTTTCTTTAAAATTATCTATTATTCGATTCAAAACCTCAGAAAATGCAATACCGTGTGCATCGCTCTGGCGCTTAACAAATTCAACATTTTCCGTTGATAAATATACGGATTTTTGCTGAAAACGCTTCTTTTCTTCCTTTGCGAACAGAGAAGAAACGCTTTTTTGCTTAGGACTTTGAGAATTTTTCTTGACTCCCCTGCCCTTTTCTGCGTTTTCCGTGGCTTTTTTCTCTGCTTTTTCTTCTTTTACAGGCGGATTTTCTTTAATTTCGGCAATTTCAGCCTTTGCGAGCTCCTCTTTTTTTGCATCTCTTTCTTCAAAAACACTGCCGATACCGTAATTTTTGTCTTTTCTTATAGATGTTTTACCTGTTGTACTCATTTTATATCCTCCAATAACTCATTTGTAAAGCTGTCATAATCTAATCCCGTTGTGCTGTAAGGCTTGTATTTTGTAAGTCTGACACGCATTCCCTCTGCTTCGGCACACGCCGCAGACTCTCTTATACCTGTTTTATAGATTTTTGTGCCTAATTTTTCCGCAAATGACTGTAAAACACTGTCTTCTATGCTTTTTGTGAGGTTCAAACGGGGCTTATACTGCACCTTTAAGAGCCCGAGAACCCTCAGTTTTTCGTTATCTTCCTTAAATTCCTCAACAATTTCAATAAAATCGTCTATTCCCTGCACTCCGTAAAGGTCGCATTTAACGGGACATACAATACCGTCAACATATTCAAGCACATTTCCGAGCAGAATACCGAATTTCGGCGGAGTATCAAAAATAATGAAATCGTACTCCCCTTCTGCCTCCTTAAAGGCTTTTTGAATGTATTTATACATCTTCGGACTTGTTTTTATGCTTGTATCTGCGTCAATAAGGTTCACATCTCCCGCTACAATATCACCGAAATCCGTGTTTTGAATGCACTGTTTCGCCGAAAAACCCTGCTTAAAGATGTCATCAAGCGTCGGAACACCGAGATATTCGGCTTTGTAAGTGGTTGTTGCGTTCCTCTGAGGGTCTGTGTCCACCATCAACACCCTGTAACCCTTTTTCATGAGCTGGTCGGCAAGATTTATTGCAGTTGTAGTCTTTGCGCAACCGCCTTTTATGTTTGAAACCGCTATTTTATACGCCATTTTACTCCCCTTTTCTCTAACATAAATTATATTACAACTCTAATATAGATTATAATATAGTTATAATACAAACTATAATATATAATATAATGTAAATTATATTACAAAATACAGCATAAAATATAATAATAAATACATCAATTATCATACTTTTTCGTAAAATTCAGCCGTAAATTGATTCGGCACAGTCAATATAACACACATATACCCCGTTTGTCAATAAAAATATAATACACGGTATAATATATAGTGCAATAAATAATGCAATTTAAAATATATCATAAAATGGAATAGAGGCTATAATATATGTTATAATATAAAATATAATACAATTTTTCGGAAATTGCGTAATTTTGCGTCAGTTTAAACAGCAGGGGAGAGGAGAGGCGTGGAATATAATATATACTCTAATATATAATATAATATAGATTATAACACAAATTAGAATACAAACACTGTGGCAAATTTGCAGAAATAAACATAGATTTACTCAAAAAACAATAGGGCGGGGGAGGGGAGTAGCTCAAAATATCGCCTGAGAGCCGATATAAGGCATTTTTTTGAAATTAAAGCAGGGAATACGGAAAGAAAAAGAAACACGCCCGAAAAAAGCGTTTACTTTGATTTTTCAATTTTTGCACAAAAGTAAAATTT
>JAZUHA010000363.1:0-10344 GCA_045641485.1 Acutalibacteraceae bacterium | reverse complement strand
ACAACCCAAATCCATGCGGAGCCTGCATAACCGCTGCTTCTTGCATCCTCCGACGGCATCTGAAGTTGAGTCCTTTTATATTTAGCCCAACCGCCGGTTATGGCTTTCATACCGAGTGAAAGTATTTCACTTTTACTGAAGCCGGTATATACATAAGGTAAAATAGTATCTATATATTTATTAAGGCTGACAAGTGAAGCGGATTCAACTTTATCCATCATCTTCTCTATAACCTTACGCTGATTGTAAGTTCTGCTTACATCGGCATTTGCATAACAACCCCTGATACGGCAAAAATACAGTGCCTGCAAACCGTTAAGTTTAACATTTTCACCGTACGGCATATCACATTTTTGAAATTTACTGAAACTGTTAATATAATCTGCCTCGTATTTTTCAACATCAATTTTTATGCCGCCCATAGCATCAATAATTTTGCTGAACGATTCAAAATTTACCATAACAAAATTATCTATGTCTATTTTGTAATTTCGCTCTATGGTATGCATAAGACATTCCGCACCGCCGAAAGAAAATGCGGCATTGAGTTTATTAAAACAGGAATTACCGTTATGCTCCATATAGAGATAACTGTCACGGAAGAAAGAAACAAGCTTGATTTCTTTCGTCTTTTTATTAAGCGAAATAACCATCATAACATCGGTATTGCCTGAATTTGTACCCTGGCGGCTGTCCGCACCGATAAGAAGAACATTTATAACGTTCTTACTTCTCATTATGTTGTCATTTCCGGTAGTTGCCCATTCTTTCAGCGCATCATTATACCCGTCTGCACCGACATTACCGCTTATATCTCCGAATTCTTCATCATCGTAAATTATATCATCAAACTCGTTACTTTCAAAATTGTCTCCGAGTTTGTTGAATTTATCGGAAATAAATATTCCCGTAATCGTTCCCAATATAATCAAAAGACAAAGAACTACACATAATACATTGAAAATGATTTTTTTCTTTTTCGGTAAAGAGTTATACCATTTTACAACTTTACAGTCTTTAAATCTGCATTCTTTTTTCTTTTTTTCTTTATTTTTCTTTTCGGGAACATTTTTAATGGGAGGCGGACCGATTTTTTTAAGAAAACCGTCTTCTCCTATTCTGTACTCTTCATCTTCTAAAGATGTAATGCCGTTTTTTTTCTCCTGCACCTTACCGGAAACGTCTTCTTCGTTGTTTCCGACAGGTTTTTCAATATTTAATTCATCCATATTTTCTCTTTCAGAGGACATTTTTATTCCTCCGTATTTTCAGAAGTTTCGGCTTCTGCTTCTTCTGCTTCTTCTTTACTGTCAAGAACACCCTCATCCGCAGTTCCGTCATCTTCAACAGTACCGTTTACTTCTTCCTCATTATGTTCGGTAGCGGAAAGAGTAACTATCTTATTGCCTTCTGTTACTTTCATTACCCTTACGCCTTTAGAAGGTCTTGCACATTCACGGATATCGTTTGCACGGATTCTTATGATTATACCGTCGGAAGAAATAAGAATAACATCTTCATCTTCTTCAATAACGGCTATTGCGGCAACATCGCCGTATTTATCGACATGATAATTCTTAAGACCTTTACCGCCTCTTGACTGCAAGCGGTAATTGCTTTCTTTACTTATTCTGCCGTAGCCTGTTTCACTTACGGTAAGTATCCTGCTGTTTTCATTAAGAACGGCAATACCTATTACTTCATCATTTTCTTTAAGAGTAATACATTTTACGCCGGTAGCGGTTCTTCCGAGAGGTCTTGCATCGTTTTCGTTAAAGCGTATGCACATACCTTTTCTTGTGGCAACAAGTAAATCGTCATTACCTCCCGTAAGTTTAACCCAGGCAAGTTCGTCATCCTCACGAAGATTAACGGCAATAACACCGTTACGGCGGATATTTCTGTAAAGTGAGAGTGAAGACCTTTTAATAAGACCTTTTCTTGTAGCCATACAAAGGTAAAGTCCTTCGTCTTCTTCGGGTATACGAAGCATGGCGGAAACTTTTTCGTCACCCTCAAGCGGAAGAATATTTACGATATTCATACCCTTGCTTGTCTTACTTCCTTCGGGTATTTCGTAACCCTTAAGTCTGTATGCCTTACCCTTTGTGGTATAGAACATAATATGGTCGTGAGAAGAAGCCACAAACATTGTTTCGGCAACATCGTCTTCACGACGTGTCATACCCTTAACACCCCTGCCGCCTTTGTTCTGAACGGAGAATATATCTACGGGCTGGCGTTTAATATATCCCATTGTTGTATATGTATAAACGCACTGCTCTTCGGGAATAAGATCTTCAATATCAACTTCACCGCTTATATTCTCAATAGCGGTTCTTCTTTCGTCACCGAATTTTTCACCGATGGCGGTAACTTCGGTTTTAACTATATCGAGAATTTTTTCATGCGAAGCAAGAATAGATTCAAGATTTCTGATTTTTTCGTGAAGTTCGTTTAATTCGTTTTGAATTTTAAGAATTTCAAGACCCGCAAGCTGACCTAAACGGAAAGCAACAATAGCGGCGGCTTGTGCTTCATCAAAATCGAATTTTTCCATAATGGCGGTTTTTGCTTCCGCCTGACCGCCCTTACAGCCTCTTATTGTTGCGATTATTTCGTCAACAATATCAATAGCCTTTGCAAGACCTTCCAAAATATGCGCTCTTTCACTCGCTTTATTAAGGTCAAACTGCGTTCTTCTTGTAATAACTTCGCACTGGAAGTCTATATACTGCTGTAATATATCCTTTAATGTGAGTATTTTCGGCTCACCGTTTACAATAGCAAGAAGAATAACGCCGAAAGTAGTCTGCAATTCCGTAAACTGGAAAAGTTTATTTAAAACAACCTGTGCATTTGCGTCTCTTTTAATATCAATTTCTATGTGCATACCCGTTTTATCGGATGAATAGTCGTTGATATCGGATATACCGTCTATTCGTTTATCCTTAACAAGGTCGGCAATTTTTTCTATAAGTCTTGCCTTGTTTACCATATAAGGGATTTCAGTAACGATTATTTTAAATCTGCCGTTATTTTCAACAATTTCGGTTTTTGCTCTTAAAATAACCTTGCCTCTGCCGGTAGCATAAGCGGCACGGATACCCGCTCTGCCCATAATAATTCCGGCAGTCGGAAAATCGGGACCTTTAATATGCTCCATAATATCTTCAAGTTCCGCATCGGGGTTATCTATAAGGCAGGCTACCGCACCTATAACCTCTTTAAGATTATGCGGCGGAATATTTGTTGCCATACCTACGGCAATACCGTTTGAGCCGTTTACCAAAAGATTCGGAAATCTTGACGGCAAAACAGTAGGCTCTTTAAGACGGTCATCATAGTTCGGAATAAAATCCACGGTATTTTTTTCAATATCCGTAAGCATTTCAAGAGACATTTTGCTCATTCTTGACTCTGTATAACGGTATGCGGCAGGCGGGTCACCGTCAACGGAACCGAAGTTACCGTGACCGTCTACAAGCATATATCTCATAGAAAAACTTTGAGCAAGTCTTACCATGGCATCATAAACGGATGCGTCACCGTGCGGATGGTATCTTCCGAGAACGGAGCCGACTGTATCGGCGCATTTACGGTATGCTTTTTCGGGGGTAAGATTATTTTCATACATTGTATAAAGAATTCTTCTGTGAACGGGTTTTAAACCGTCTCTGACATCGGGAAGCGCTCTTGATACAATAACTGACATTGAATAATCAAGAAAAGATGTTTTAACTTCTTTGTTTATATCAACATTTATAATGTTCTGATTTGCATAAGGGTCGGGTAAATCGTTTATTCCCTGTACCTTGCCGTTGTTTTCATTTTCAAATTCGCTCATTTCTTACCCTCCTTATACATCAAGATTTTGAACATATTTTGCATTTTTTTCTATAAATTCCCGTCTGGGCTCAACCTTGTCGCCCATAAGCACGGAAAATGTTTTGTCTGCTTCCTCGGCATCTTCCATGGTAACACGAAGCATAAGTCTTGTAGCAGGGTCCATAGTAGTTTCCCAAAGTTGCTGCGGATCCATTTCACCGAGACCTTTATAACGCTGAATAGAATAACCGTTTCCGAGTTCTTCCATAATCTGATCTCTTTCGGCATCGGAATAAGCGTAACGGTGTTTTTGACCTTTACTTAAGCGGAAAAGCGGAGGCTGTGCAAGATATACATGACCTTCTTCTATAAGAGGGCGCATATAGCGGAAAAAGAATGTAAGAAGAAGGGTTCTGATATGTGCACCGTCAACGTCGGCATCAGCCATAATAATAATTTTGTCATAGCGGAGTTTCTGTAAATCAAAATCTTCTCCGATACCCGTTCCGAGAGCCATAACAACGGGAGTAAGTTTATCATTTCCGATAACTTTATCTACCCTTGCTTTTTCAACATTAAGCATTTTACCCCAAAGCGGAAGTATTGCCTGAATCATTCTGTCTCTTCCGGATTTTGCGGAACCGCCGGCGGAATCACCCTCGACGATATATATTTCTGTTTTTGTTCTGTCTTTCTCTATACAGTCGGCAAGTTTACCGGGAAGTTTATTACCCTCAAGAGCAGATTTTCTTCTTGCATTATCTCTTGCCTTTCTTGCGGCTTCTCTTGCTCTTGAAGCATCAAGCGCTTTACCGAAAATTGCTCTTGCTTCAGACGGATTTTCTTCAAAATATGCGGAAAGTTTTTCATAAACACATTTTGAAACGAGCGGAGTAATATCGGTATTACCGAGTTTACCTTTAGTCTGTCCCTCAAACTGTGCTTCGGTAAGTTTTACGCTTATTACAGCCGTAAGACCTTCACGGACATCATCGCCCGAAAGATTTTTATCGTTATCTTTAAGAAGATTGTATTTTCTGCCGTATTCGTTAAATACCCTTGTAAGAGCAGTTTTAAAACCCTGTTCGTGAGTACCGCCGTCAATAGTACGTACATTGTTTGCAAAACTTAAAAGCACTTCATTATAACTGTCGCCGTAAATCATTGCTATATTTGCTTCTCTGTCACCGCTTACGGCAGAAAAATGAATCGTATTCTGATGTATGGGAGTAATTCCTCTTGCATTTGTTTCAAATTCAACAAACGAAGAAATACCACCTTCATAACAGTAAACTTCTTTTACCGTTTCATCGGGATTACGCTTGTCCTCAAGTGAAATGGAAAGACCTGCATTAAGAAATGCCTGTTCACGAAGTCTTCTTTCAAGAACTTCAAATTCATATTCAGTTGTTTCCGTAAATACAAGGTCATCCGCTTTAAAACGAATAAGTGTTCCCGTTTTATCGGTATCTCCTATAACTTTAAGGTCACAGGTCGGTTTACCTCTTTCAAAACGCTGATAATGAATATGACCTTCCTGCGAAACTTCAACCTCAAACCATTCCGAAAGAGCATTTACAACAGAAGAACCTACACCGTGAAGACCGCCTGAAACCTTATACCCGCTTCCGCCGAATTTACCGCCGGCATGAAGAACGGTAAGAACTACAGTAACTGCCGGAAGTCCCTGCTGTTCGTTTATGCCTACGGGAATACCTCTGCCGTTATCTCTTACGGTGATAATATTTCCGGGCAAAATTTCTACCTCTATATGAGTACAGAATCCGGCAAGCGCTTCATCTATTGAATTATCGA
Source organism: Acutalibacteraceae bacterium (assembly GCA_045641485.1). Lineage (GTDB taxonomy): Bacteria > Bacillota > Clostridia > Oscillospirales > Acutalibacteraceae > DTU089. Next base: position 4,701 of record JAZUHA010000363.1, on the reverse strand, counting down.
CAATCTCATATACAAGATGATGAAGACCTTTAGGACCGGTTGAACCTATGTACATACCCGGTCTTTTGCGTACAGCTTCAAGTCCTTCAAGAACCTGTATTGCACTTGCGTCATACTTTTCTGTTACAGAAGTATCTATTTCGTCTTCATTATTAAGAATAATGTCACTTTCTGTAATTTCTTCTGCATTTTTTATAATATTTTCGTCCAAAATTTTAACCTCCGCCGGAAAAATTATATTTATAAATTAAAATTCTTACTTTCCGTTCTTTTAAGTACCGTACCTACGGAAACGGGTGAAATGTATATCTTTCTTCCTTTATATGTATCGCACACTATAAATGACTTCGGGAGTTCATAAGGAGCAACGTTTATTGTTTCTTTTTCTTTTTCTGCCGTGTTGAGAAATTTTACGGTATCTTTCATAGTCGTTGTGTTTTCCATATCAAAAATACCGATTATTTCTTTATCCGATATAACCGAATCCTGCCCAATATGAATATACATTTATTTTTCCTCTGTTCTGCCGTTTTTAACATAAAAAAGTTTACCGCCGCTTACTCTCATAATCTGCGACGGATCGCAGCAAGTTAAAAATACCTGACGGTCTTTTATATGATTAAGAACATAATCCTGCCTTTTTTCATCGAGTTCGCTCATAACATCGTCAAGCAAAGCCACGGGCATTTCACCCGTTATTTTTTCAATAATTTTTGCTTCCCCGAGTTTTAAAGCGAGAGCACACGATCTTTGCTGACCCTGACTCCCGAATGACCTTGCACTGTTAGAATTGATATTTATTAAAATATCATCCCTGTGCGGTCCGGTTGAAGTAGTTCTGTTTATTAAATCTTCTTTTCTGTTGTTTTTTAGACTTTCAAGAAAAGCACCGTAAATACTTTTCATATCGGAACAACCTGAAATATTAAAAGAAGAACTGTATTCTACCGTGAATTTTTCTTTATTTTCCGATATTCCGGAATAAATTTCATCACAGTATTGCGAAAGAAAAGAAATGTACTTGATTCTTTCAAGAATAATCGCCGAGCCGTATCTTGCAATACAGTCATCCCAACTTTCAAGAAGAGAAAGAAGTTCACTGCTGTAAGAAACGTCTTTTAATATAATATTTCTCTGAAAAAGAGCATGTTTATATGTTTTTAAATATTGTGCGTATTTTGGTTTAAGCTGGCATATTGCGATGTCAAGAAATTTTCGCCTTTCATTCGGTCCGTCTTTTATTAAAGAAAGATGTGAAGGTGAAAAAATAACCGCATAAAACTCACCTATAAGTTCACTTTGGCTTTTAAGTTCAATTCCGTTTAAAAAAACCTTTTTTTTATCACCGAAAATTATTTTTGATTTTTTTTCACGGCAAGAGTTTTTAAAAAACAGTTCGTTTGTGCTGAATTCTTCACCGAATTTTATAAGTTCACTGTCTTTTGAACCTCGGAAACTTTTACATCCGGTAAACTGCCATATTGCCTCAAGAATATTTGTTTTTCCCTGAGCGTTTTCACCGAAAATTACGTTTACTCCGTCTGACGGAAAAATTTCCGCTGACGGTATATTACGGTAATTATTTATATTTACTTTCGTAACCGTCATAAAATTTCTCCGTTAAAAAAACTAAACGATATTATAAACGGTAAGTTCATATTCCGCTTTATCACCTTTGCGGAGTTTTTTGCCTCTCATGGTACAGATTTCATCGTTTACTTTTACTTCTCTGTTTTGAATTACTATTTTTGCATGACCGCCCGTATTGACAACACTCATATTTTTTAAAAGGTCGTCAAGACGGATATAGTCACCTTTTAAAATAAAATCCTGTTCTTTTTTTTCTGCAACTTTTACTTTAATTTTCATTTTATCGTTTTTCCGTAATATTTAATTATTTACTTCGTTTTTAAGTCTCATCGGAATGATAAGGAATACAAAACTGTCGCCTTCGATGGGTTTTATTATAATGGGAGAAATAGGTCCGTTTAATTCGATATTTACTTCATCTGAATCTATAGTTCTTAAGCAATCTGTAAGATATGTATTGTTAAAGCCTATTTCTATTCGCTTTCCTTCGATGGCTGCCGGAATTTTATCACTTGCCGCACCGAGAGATGTTGTACTTGATACTTTAATTGTATTGTCATCAAAAACACAGCGAACGGGGCTTTTTAATTTTCCTGTAATAAGAAGTGAAGTTCTGTCTATACTGTCAATGAGCATTTTTATATTTGTTCTTGCTTTAGTACAATTTTCTTTCGGGATGGCGTTTTTATAATTGAAAAATTCACCTTCAAGAAGTCTTGATACTATTCTGTAGTTACCTATTTCAAAAAGGATATATTTTTTGCCTATATTGAGAGTGATGTTGCCATCGCCGTCTGTTATAAGTTTCATAATTTCCGAGAGTGATTTTGCAGGAACTACAAATGAGAGTTCGTCATTGTCGTATTCTATATATTCGTTTCTTACGGCAAGACGGAATCCGTCGCAGGAAATAAGACGGAGATTATTATTTGTGACTTCAAATTTTATTCCCTTGTGGACGGGTTTGAGGTCAGAAACCGCAACGGCAAATATTGTCTGTCTTATCATATCTTTTAAAACGGACTGTTTTAATGTAAGCGGGAAACCTCCGGTTACTGTGGGGAGTTCGGGATAATCGTCGGCAGGAATGCTGATTATTGAATATTCCGCATTACCCGATGTAATTTTGCAGAGGTTATGTTCGTCTATTTCTATTGAAACCGTATCCTGCGGTAATCTTTTTAAAATGTCGCAAAGAAGATGGGAATTTAAAACGATGCTTCCTTCTTTTTCTACTTTACAGTCGATGGCAGTTGTAATGCCGAGTTCGATATCATAACCGGAAAGTGAAAGGCTTGAGTTTTTTGCCTGAAATAAAATACCTTCCGTTGCCGGTATCGTACTTTTTTGAGATACACCTCTTTGTACGACATTACAGCATTCGGCTAAAAGACTTGTATTACATGTTATTCTCATAAATACTCCTCCGAAGAAAAAAATGTTAAAAATAATAATATTTATCAGTTTTAGTATTAGTGTGTGTCAGTTTGTAGAAACTCTTAAAATTTGCTTTAAAATAAATATTCAGCGGTTAAATTTTGTTTGTGTAAAAAATGTTAAATATTGTCAGTAATTTTTGAGGTTTTTTTGTGTTTGTAGAAATTGTCAGATAGTTTTGAACAAGTTGTGTTTAATTGTCAGTAAAATTATTCGTTTCGTTCGTTTTTAATATTTTTCATAATATCGTAAACGGTGGATTTAAGTGACGGGTTTTCTTCCATTTTACTTTCTGCTGATTCAAGTGAATATATTACGGTTGAGTGTTTTTTTCCTCCGAACTCTTTACCTATATCTTCGTATGTAAGGTTTGTTATTTCACGCATTACATACATTGCAACCTGCCTCGCCTGAGAAATTTCCATTTTCTTTTTATCGGATTTAATATCCTCGGGAGAAACGCCGAATGCTTTACCGACTTGCTCTATAATGTTATTTATTGTAACTTCGGTAGGTTGTGCATAATAAATAACATCTTTTATGGCATCGTTTGCAATTCCTATTGTCGGATTTTGTCCCGTCATCTGATAAACGGCATATATTTTTTTAACAACACCTTCTATCTGACGGACATTGTTTTTAAGCCTTTCCGCAATAAACTGAACAACATCATCATTTATTTTCATATTTAAAAGTTCGGCTTTACGCCTGATGATTGCTATTCTTGTTTCGAGCATAGGCGGCTGTATATCGGCAAGAAGTCCCTGTATAAAACGGCTTCTTAATCTGTCCTCAAGTGTGGGAATATCTTTGGGCGGACGGTCGGAAACAAGAACTATCTGTTTACCGTCATTTATAAGAGCCTCAAAGGTATAGAAAAATTCTTCCTGTACCGCCGTACTTTTTCCTATCATCTGAATATCGTCCATTAAAAGAACATCGCAGGTGCGGTATTTATTATGAAATTCACTCATATTTTTTTCGGAAAGATGTGTAATCATCTCATTAAGGAAAGATTCACCGTTAGTATATATTATTTTAAGTTCCGGTCTTGTAGAAGAAATTTCTATATTTATTCCTTTTAAAAGATGAGTTTTTCCGAGACCGGAATCGCCGTAAATAAAAAGCGGGTTATGAATGCTTCCGGGATTTTTTGCTACGGCTACCGCCGCAATATATGCAAACTGATTTGTTTTACCTACAATAAAATTCTGAAAAGTACAGTCAAGCGCATTTTTTAAATTGGGATTTGAGCCGTCTGTTAAATTATTTATTGCGGAATCGGAATTTATACCCGATAAGCCTTCGGTTACTATTTTAACATTAAGTTTAAATCCGACAACATTTTCTATTGCTTTTTCAATCTCTTTGGAAAATCTTTTTTCAATAATATTCTTTTTAAAATCGGATGAAGCCCTGAGAACAAAATTTTCTTCAGTCATATTGACGGGCTCCAAAGAATCCATCCACGCATTTACCACAACATCTGTACAAAGATTCCTTAATTCTTTTAAAACCGATTGCCACATTTCGTTTAAATTATCCAAATTTTACACCTCACAAAATCAAGAAAAATCGGGCAATAAGATGTATATATAATAGATTATAAATAGTCTTATATATTATAACATAACAGTCGTATTTTTTCAACATTATTGTTCAAAAAATTATCGT
>JAZUHA010000362.1:0-3938 GCA_045641485.1 Acutalibacteraceae bacterium | reverse complement strand
ATTTACCCTTTTTTCAGTGAGGAATTAGGAATGAGGAATTAGGAGTTTCGGCGCACTGCGTGCCGATTTATATATTACATTGCGAATAACCGGCAGTTTGTTCTCCGATATTTACCCTTTTTTCAGTGAGGAATTAGGAATGAGGAGTGAGGAATTTCGGGGCTCCGCTGAATTATATATTACCTTGTAAATAACAGACAGTTTATTCTCCGATATTTACCTTTTTCAGATAACAGATAATAGATAACAGATAAAAGATAAAAATTTCGGGGAACGGCAAGCCGTTCCGATTTATAACTGATTATGTATATCAATAAGTTATTGTGTTTATTTTGGGGTTTAATATAAACTGTCAGTTTTAACATATTAAAAAAATCAACCGATTTATTATTCTGATTTTAAGGAACAATAAATCGGTTTTTAAGTTTATTTAATTGTATCAAAAAGATAAATATCGGAGAATAAACTGTCTGTTATTTACAAGGTAATATATAATTCGGCGAAGCCCCGAAATTCCTCACTCCTCATTCCTAATTCCTCACTGAAAAAGGGTGAATATCAGAGAACAAAACGCCTGTTATCCACGCTGAAAACTGAAATCTGAAAACTGAAAACTGATTCGGCGAAGCCCCGAAATTCCTCACTCCTCATTCCTAATTCCTCACTGAAAAAAGGGTAAATATCGGAGAATGAAGTAACGATTAAAACTGAAATCTGAAAGCTCAATATTTGTCAACGCTCTCAACATCAAGCACGAACACAACGGCGCCGCCTACTGTTACCTCTTTACCGAGGTCGCCTTCGGAAAGCCCGGCGCCGAGTGAAGATGTAGACTGATTTTTAAGCGTTCTTTTCTCGCTGTGTTTCTTTATAACTTCTTTTGCGGCGGTAACTTTATCATCGTCTGCACCGATAAGAAAAGTCGTATTTCCGACCATTAAAAACCCGCCGGTGGTGGAAAGTTTTGTAACCGAATATCCCTCGTTTGTGAGTGCGGAAGAAACACGGTTGCTGTCTTCATTGTTTACAATAGCAATAATAAGTTTCATATTTTTTCTCCTTATATTTTGGGATTAAGCATCTTAAAGCTTTTTTTATCAAGTTTGTTTACATCGGGTATTTCATAACGGTTGTCGTTTGCATCTTTAATAAGCACTCTGCCGTCATAAAGCGGTTTAACTGCCGTTATGTGGTTTCGTATTTCAAATGTATATACTCCCCTGTCCGTCTCGGCAGTCCACATCCATATTTTGAACTTTTCGCTCATTTTTATAAATCTTGTTATCCTCGGGATCATATAGTATTCCGTAAGAGCGTCTTCTACAACCTTGCGTGAATTGGGCAAAAGGTCGTCTATATTCCGTATAACGGCAATTTCCTCACCGTCTTTATCTACAAGTGAAATATACTGCCTTAAACCCGTTATGGGAAACATTCTGTGAAGTTCAAGTTCCGTAAATTTTTCGCCGGTATAAAATTCAGCGTCAACAAAAATTCCGTCATTCGGCGTAAATCTTACTTCCGGTCCCTCTATATATTTAGGCACAGTAATCCTCCTTTTGAAATTTTTGTTTATTCAAAGTTTTCCTCTTCTTTTTTCTTCTGAAGCCGTTCACCCATTGACTGAATTTCAATAAGTTTATAATATTTGCCCTTAAGAGCCATAAGTTCTTCGGGAGTACCGCACTCAATTATTTTGCCCTCGTCTACAACGACGATTTTATTCGCCTTTCTTAAAGTTGAAAGACGGTGTGCAATCATAAGCGTAGTTCTGCCGGAAATAAGTCTTTCTATAGCGCCCTGTATAAGATGCTCCGTTTCGGAGTCAACCGCCGCCGTAGCTTCATCGAATATAAGAATACTCGGGTTTTTAAGAACGGCACGGGCTATTGATACTCTCTGTTTTTCACCGCCCGAAAGACCTACACCTCTCTCACCGAGCATTGTGTCGTAAGCGTCGGGCATTTTACCTATAAATCCTGCGGCATTTGCAATCTCAGCGGCGTGAATAACCTGCTCTACATGAACATTGTTACTGCCGTATGCGATATTGTTGAAAATAGTATCACGGAACATAAGAGGCTCCTGCTGAACAAAACCTATTGAGTTTCTGTAATACTTCAAATCAATATCTCTTATATTAACGCCGTCTATGAGTATTTCTCCGTCGTATTCGTCGTAGTACCTCATAAGCAGGTTAATAAGCGTCGATTTACCCGAACCCGTAGTTCCCACTATGCCTACGATATCGCCCGGTTCTATTGTAAGGTTTATATCCGAAAGCACTTTTTTGGAGCGGTCAAATGCAAAATTGACATTCTTAAATTCAATTTTACCCTGCATTCTTTCAAGTTTTTCACCGCAACCGAAATCGTGCTCCGGCTCCGCATCAAGAATATCAAGTATCTTTTCGGCGGAAGCAAGTGTATTTTGATATGTATCACTGATATTTGCAAAGAAGTTTACGGGTGTATAGAACATACTCGCATACGAAATAAACGAAACAAGAAGACCGAGCGTAACTTCTTTACTGCCGTCTATTACAAGATTACCGCCCATAAACCATATAACAAGCGTACCGCAGGTAACAAGGAATGTTATAAGTGACGGATAAACGGCGGCAGGCACCGCAACTTTTTTATCCTCGTTGTACCACTCATCACAATATCTGTTAAATTTTCCGATGGCTTTCTTTTCATTTGTAAATGCTTTTATAACACGAACACCGGGAAGCGAATCGGCAAGCATTGTGGAAATTGCAGATGCTCTTCGCCACATTCTCATATATTTCGGACCTAACGTCTTACCGAACTTTCTGCCGACAAATACAACAATCGGCACGGGAACAAGTGAAAATAAAGCAAGTCTCCAACTCATTGAAAACATTATTATAACAAGTCCGATAAGGGTAAACGCCTGAACTACCGCTTCCTGCGATATTTTCATAATAAATGTCTGAATAACTCCGGCATCGGAATTTACACGGTTAATAACAGAACCCGTTGAAATTTTATCGTAAAAACTCATAGGTAAATACTGCGCTTTTTCGTAAATATCTTTTTTAAGGTTCATTGTTATTCTGTCACCGGTAAGACGGAGTTTATATGTTCTTATACCCGTTATGATGTACTGTAAAACATATACAAGAAGCAAAGAACCGATAACCGTTAACAATCTTGCTGTAGATTTATTCGGTATAACATCGTCTACCATTATTTTTGTAATGTACGGTGGCACAAGTGAAAATGCCGTTGCAAGTACGGAAAGCACCATACATACAAAAAGTTGCTTCTTTTCGGGGAGCATATATTTTGCAAACTTTGAAATAATTTTGCTTTTACCCGTACAGTTTATACATTCGGCATCGGGTGAGCGGAGTTTTCTTCCGCACTTCGGGCAAAAACTGCGCTGTTTATTATATACCGATTTAACTATTTCCAGTTCGTCATCGGAATATCCTTTTTCATTTATACTGTTAATAAATACTGCGCCCGCATCGGCAACTTCCGCCGAAGCGTAAGAAAATCTTAAAACCGTACGCTTTGTTCCGCTTTTAAGCGTTATTTTAAAAACTGTGTTTCCGTAAAGTCTTTTTACTTCCGCTTCTTTAATATCGTCATACCTTGCAAAATATGTTCCGTTCTCGTAACACTCGTCAAAAGCATGAATGCCGTTTTCCGTAAAAACAAGCATGGAATCGGCATATTTTGCTTTTAAATTAAGGTCACCGACAACGATAAAATAAATTTTTTCGTCACCGATTTCTTTTTTATAAATTTCTTCGTACCGTCGTGGGACGGGCTTATTGCTTATTTCTTTCATAATTACCGTATCCTCCCCGGACTGTCTTTTCAGCATAGTATTCTAACAGAATACTATTTCTTTGTAAACTCGGAATATAACCAACTTTACATAAAAATAAACGGTTTTTTTGTACA
>JAZUHA010000361.1:0-8037 GCA_045641485.1 Acutalibacteraceae bacterium | reverse complement strand
CCATTCTTCCGGATATGACACAGGAAGAAGCGCTTGAAACCACAAAAATATATTCACTTTCGGGTAATCTGACAAAAGACATGCCTTTAATAAACTTCCGCCCGTTCAGAGCACCGCATCACTCGGTTTCTCCGGCAGGGCTTTCCGGCGGCGGAACAATCCCGAAACCCGGTGAACTTTCACTTGCGCATAACGGCGTACTTTTTCTTGACGAACTCCCCGAATTCACAAGAAACACCATGGAAGTTTTGCGCCAGCCGATTGAAAACGGTACAATTACGATTTCGAGAGCCTCCTGCTCACTTACCTACCCCTGCTCCGTTATGCTTGTTGCGGCAATGAATCCATGCCCGTGCGGATATTACGGTCACCCGACAAGAAAATGCACCTGCCCGAAAAATGCTCCGGCAAGATATCTTTCAAAAGTTTCAGGCCCGCTTCTTGACAGACTTGATATACATATCGAAGTTCCGCCCGTAGATTATGCGCAACTTTCCGATACAGAAGAAAGCGAACCGTCTGCGGAAATAAGAAAAAGAGTTAATGCGGCAAGAAAAATTCAGAACGAGCGTTTTCACGGTACGGGTATCACCTGCAATGCAAAAATGACTTCCGGCATGACACGAAAATACTGTATATTATCCGAAAGCGCTTCAAAAGTTTTGGAAGCCTCGTTTGAAAAACTCGGACTTTCCGCAAGAGCGTACGACAAGATATTAAAGGTTGCAAGAACGATAGCCGACCTTGACAGCAGTGAAAACATTGAAAAGAAGCATATACTTGAGGCTATTCAATACAGAAGTCTTGACAGAAAATTTTGGAAAGCGGATTAAAAGCGATGAGAAAAATTTTTAACGGTTTAAAATTAAAATTCACTTATACCCGTACAATAGTTTTAAGTTTCGCTTTACTGATTTTAATAGGCACAATACTGCTGACTTTACCCGTTTCCTCCCGAAGCGGAACACCCACGCCGATACTTAACGCCGCTTTCACGGCGACAAGTGCAACCTGTGTTACTGGGCTTGTTGCATACGACACATATACACACTGGTCTTTATTCGGGCAGATAGTGATTATTACGCTTATTCAAATAGGCGCACTCGGATTTATGACGGTAATTTCACTGTTTTCCGTGCTTCTTAAAAAGAAATTAAGCGTATATGAACGGCGCCTTTTAATGCAATCCGAGAGCAGTATGGGACTTTCCGCCACACTTTCGCTTTTAAGAAGAATAATTACGGGTACTTTCGCCATAGAATTTATCGGGGCGGTTTTACTTTCATTCAGATTTTGCAGACAGTTCGGGTTTAAAGAAGGAATTTTCAACGCCGTCTTTCACTCGGTCTCGGCATTTTGCAACGCCGGATTTGATATAATGGGCAAGCGTGAAAAATTCAGTTCATTTACAACTTATGCAGACGACCCTCTTGTTTGCCTTACGATAATGGCGCTTATAGTTATCGGCGGTATAGGTTTTCTCGTCTGGTCTGATATTGCCGAACACAAATTTAATTTTAAAAAATATTCGCTTCATTCAAAAATTGTTTTAACTACTACGGCAATACTTCTTACAGGCGGAACCGTGCTTTATATGATTTTTGAAGAAGGGCACACGCTTAACGGCAGTCAGAGTTTCGGCGGTAAAGTTTTAAGAGCGGGATTTATGTCTGTTTCCACCAGAACAGCCGGAATGAACACCATTGACCTTACGAAACTTTCCGACAGCAGTGAAGTAGTTACGCTTATACTTATGCTTATAGGCGGAAGCCCCGGCTCTACTGCAGGCGGTCTTAAAACAACCACATTAGCCGTACTTGTACTTTCCACGGTTGCCGCGGCAAGGCACGACACACACCCGTCTGTATTCAAAAAGCGTCTTTCTTCCGACGCTCTTTCAAATGCTTCTGCAATTTTTGTTATATATATGACCGCCGTACTTACGGCTGTAATGATAATAGCGTGTTTTCAGAATACGGAAACAACGACAATAGCTTTTGAAGTGGTTTCGGCAATAGGCACCGTGGGTATGTCACAAAGCCTTACGCCGACACTGTGCGGACTTTCAAAACTTATTATTATGGCTCTTATGTTCGGCGGCAGAGTAGGAGGACTTTCACTCCTTTTGTTCCTTGCGGAAAAAAGGAAAAATGTTCCTCTTGACAGACCGCAGGAAAAAATACTTATAGGATGATGATATTATGAAATCAATACTTGTTATAGGCATGGGCCGCTTCGGCAGACACCTTGCAAAAACACTTTTAAACCTCGGCAACGATGTTGTTGTAATTGATAAAGAAGAAGACAAAATCCAGAGTCTTACATCTTTTTTTACCGATTCTTATGTCGGCGACTGCACAAAAGGCGATGTTGTAAAATCTCTCGGTGTAAAGGATTTTGATTTATGCTTTGTTTGTATTGAGCGTAATTTTGAATCGTCTCTTGTTGTTACCTCTACACTTAAAGACAATAATGCACAAAAAATAATATCCCTTGCTCAAAGAGATAAGCAAGCGGATATTCTTAAAAAAATCGGTGCCGATGAAGTTATTTATGCCGCACGGGTTATGGCAGAAAAAACCGCACTAAAATACAATGCGGACAATATAGTTGACCTTATTCAGTTAAGCGATGACTATGCAATTTTTGAAATTCCGGTTTTCTCCTCGTGGCTGGGTAAAAGCATTATGGAAATTGATGTCCGCAAAAACCACAATGTAAATATTATTGCCGTTAAAAACGGCGAAAAAATCACCGTACCCTCCGCATCTTACATATTCTCCGACGGCGATAATATAATGGTACTCGGTGAACAGGATAATGTGTTTAAACTTGCGAATAAGAAATGATGCGCCGTTTTCGGTTTACAGACGATAACATTTCAATGAGGAATCAGGAGTTAGGAATCAGAAATTTCTGGGAGCTTCAGTTTTCAGTTTTCAGTTTTTAGTTTTTAGCCTGAATAACCGGCAGTTTATTCTCCGATATTCAACTTTTCAGTGAGGAATTAGGAATGAGGAGTGAGGAGTTTCGGGGCTTCGCCGAATTATATCACATTGTGAATAACTGTTAGTTCACACTTTCATATTTTATTTTTCATTACAATTAAATAAATTAAAAAAACCGATTTATCGTTCTTTAAAAGCAAAGAATAATAAATCGGTTGATTTTTTATAACATACTTAAGCAAAAAGTTAGCAATATCCTCAAAATGAACATATAATCTTATTTATATACATAAACGGTTATAAATCGGAACGGCTTGCCGTTCCCCGAAATTTTTATCTGTTATCTATTATCTGTTATCTGAAAAATGGTAAATATCGGAGAATGAACTAACAGTTATTCATAAAGTAATATATAATCTCGGAGCGAAGCTCCCCGAAATTCCTCACTCCTCATTCCTAATTCCTCACTGAAAAAAGGTGAATATCGGAGAACGAACCGCCGGTTATCCACGCTAAATGCTAATCACTAAAAACTTTAATAAGTTTTTTCTTCGCCGGGAAATACAAAGCGGCAAACAGAATGAATGAAATAAACATAAGTACCTGCTCTATGCACTCGCCGCTTGTTGCGGTATAAAAGAAGTTTCCGAAAAGTTCTTTATACGGAAAATGTACGGCGTAAGCGTGGTTTGTAAAGAAATAAAGAATACAGCAAAGAATCATAAAAGACGGGAACGCAATGCCGGCAAACCGGAAAGGAGTTACACCGAGCGGTGTCTTTTTGAGTTTAAGAAGATTTTTGCCGATGAAATATACAAAGAAAAGTCCGAGAAGTACGGTAAGTACAATCATAATGATATCGCCCGTGGGACTTTCATCCTCTAAAACGCCCTCATTTTCAAGAAGTTTTCCTATGCGAAGACCCGTTGCCCTGCACGGTGCAAGAGCCAGAATGAAAACGGAAAGAACAATATTTACCAAATAATTTATCTTTTCATTTTTAAAGAGCGGCTCACAGTCGTCGGTTGTAAGAGCGGTATATTTTTTCGGCATAAGAGCAAGAACAAGCATAACTATAAATCCGACGGAAGCGCCCGTCATATACTCCCATATACCCCAGCCTGCACCTTCCGCAATAAATCTCGGTAAATTCATATTTTCATAAAAACCGCTTTTGAAAACGGCGGCAATCATAAAAGAAAAGAATACGGAAGAACAAGATACAAACAAATTCATAACAGCCGACATAATAACGGCAACTTTATCTTTAAGTGCAATAAGAACATAAACAAAAATCGAAAGTATTGCAATACAGTCGGAAATATGGTCTATACTCATAAAATAGTTCTCAAAATACGGTATTTCCTGTGTCCAGCCCCTGTCTGCAAAGTGCGACATATATGCCTGCATAGGCGAAGCATAATCAAAACCGCAGTCTTTAAGACCGAGTGCGGCGTAATTAACCTGCTCGGGATTTATGACTTTAAGTATAGGGTGCGCAACCGTTGCTTTACATATATATGAAACGCCGAAATACAATGCTATCATTATAAGGTAATGGTAGTATTTATATTTTTTCCCCGAGAACAGCGACGATACAAAAATCGAAAATAAAGGAATGAACGTAAGTCCCATAAAAAGTTCGATAATAAGTCCGCTGTAGGGATTTATCGGCGAATATACGACCTCGCCCTTATACGGCAAATCGCTGTACAAAACGCCCGCAGTCTGCTCTATAACCGTAGCATATCCGTTTACGCCGACACCCATAAGAAGTGCGCCGAAAGGAATCATTTCAAATTTCATTCCGTTTCTTTTGCCGTAAAAATTGTAAACAAGAAGCATTATCGTTAAACCGACACAGTAAAGCCCCCACGATGAGCCGAAACCGCCCTCTCCCCTGCAACGCCACATAAATCCGCCGCAAAGGAAACCGAGAATGACGGAAACAACCTTTAAACCTTTACTTAATTCTCCTGTTTTTTCCATTTTGTCAACCCCCTTGAAGTTTATATTAAATTAACAAACAGATTTTAACAGCCATTTTGTAAATTGTCAAGAAATAACAAAAATATGATTGAAAAATAAATAAAAATGTGGTATATTCTTGTTACTAAATTATAAAGGAGTAATTTCTATGAAAAAAATCCTGGCAGTTCTTCTTTGCGTTTGCCTGCTTATTCCGGTAAGTTTCGTAACAAATGTTGCACCGGAAGCCTCGGCTTTCAGCATTGAAGATATTATTCTCGATTCCGACAATCCGGCACAGACAAGCAAAGTTATTACGGACTTTCTGAGCACTCTTATTAACACCGTTCTTAATATCATTGCCCGTGTAGTTCCCAACTTTGACTTTGTCCGTGACGATGCGAAAGCGGCACCCGCAGTTAATTTTTACGGCGGTAACGATGTTTTCCTTGATACCGACGGTGAGGGTTATATATGGCGTGTAGGCTATGCCAACGCTTCCATTTTACCCGAAGATTTCGGTATGCCCTTTAAATATGCCCGCGGCAGTTATGCTCCCTGGGGATATTCAACAGGTGTTTACCAAGACGAAGACGGCAAAGACGAGGATATGAAAATCCGTACCGTTCTTTTTGACGACAACTCCGGCAGAGGAATTTCCGCTATATGCTCCGTTGACTGCATCGGTCTTTCAAATCACGATGTTTTGACAATCCGTGAGGGCGTAAGTGAATTTGCCTCAAAAATCGGCATTAACTCACTTGACATTTCCGCTATACATTCACACATGGCTATTGACTCACAGGGCGTTTGGGATTCTCCCCTTTCAACAATCGGCAACAATATGGCTTCCATCAGCGGTACTACAAAAACAAGAAGCGGTGTTGATGCAGACTATCTTAAAAAGATTACAGAAAGTTGTGAAGAAACTCTCGAAAAGGCTTATGCCGATATGAAAGACGGTACTCTTACATATACCGATATCGAACTTGACAGTTATATGGGAACCCGTAACGGTTCTCCCGAATGTGACGGCAACATTCACCGCCTTGCTTTTTATCCCTCAGACGGCAGTGCAAAAACATATATTGCATCCTTCGGCGCTCACCCCGAAGTTACAAGTTACGGTGCAGAATTTGATTCCCGTCTTTCCTCAGACTTTGTTTACTATATGGAAAAACTCACAAAGCTTGCAGGTGACAACTTCATATTCATTCAGGGCAATGTAGGTACAAACTCCTGCGGGAGAAGCAATTCAAACGACGGTCTTGATATAGACAATCATCAGTCCGCTATGCGTTACGGCTATGAGATGGCTTACATTATGCTCGGTGCAAATATGAATAAAGAAGAAAGAATTGCACTTAACGACGAATTAGGTGACAAACTCGGAATTAAGACTTACGGCGGAAACGAGGGTTATACTCCGTGGTATGACGACCTTGCAACATTTACGGAAACTCCCGTTGAAGCAGTTCTTAATGTTAAGCACAAACAGATTAAACTTGAAATAGAAAACGGCACGGCTTTGCTCCTCATAAAACTCGGTCTTGCCTCCAATGATATTTCACTTGACAAAACAACAGGCAAATATTACACAACAACAGAAATCGGTTATATGGAATTCGGCGATGCTCTTAAAGTATTCCTTTCTCCCGGTGAACTTTATTCCGAACTTTATGTAGGCGGTTACGGTCTTAAAAATTCAAGCATTAAGTCTCTTCGTGAAACATACGGCGAAAATGTTATACTCTTTGACCTTATGAACGATGCGGCAGGCTATGTTTGCCCCGATGAAACTTACGGCGTTTTCGGTTACAAATACAACGAAGACACAAACTCCGTTACGGAAGATTCCTGGTGCCTTGCCGTTTCCATAGGTAAAAATACCGCTTCCGCTCTTATGAACGAATATGCCGCTCTTGTTGAGAGTTGCAGATAATGATTGTTAAATTATTGTTAAAATAATTGACTTTTA
Source organism: Acutalibacteraceae bacterium (assembly GCA_045641485.1). Taxonomy (GTDB): domain Bacteria; phylum Bacillota; class Clostridia; order Oscillospirales; family Acutalibacteraceae; genus DTU089. Next base: position 1,143 of record JAZUHA010000361.1, on the reverse strand, counting down.
CACAAAATATGGTATAATACTCTTGTATAAAATCAATTAGGAGGAACATTCTTATGAAAAAGTTCTTTAAAGTATTAGGCATTATCGCCGCTATCGCAGCTGCCGCCGCAGCAGTTTATGTTGCTGTTGAAAAAATCAAAGCAAAAAACAATCCTCAGGGCTATGATGAGGACAACTATGTTTCCTGCTCCTGCCTTGATGATGATTTTGTTTCGGAAACGGTAGCCGAGTAATTTAATTACCGAAACGGGGCTGTCAAACCGGACAGCCCCATATTTTTTGCATAAAAAACTTTTCCCCGTAAACACTATTACAAATAATGTTTACGGGGGAATTTTTATTTTTATCAAAGCTTTTATAATAGGCGGAGCAATTTGTGTTATAGGTCAACTCCTTGTTGATTTAACAAGCCTTACACCCGGTAAAATCCTTGTCGGTTTTGTTATTACGGGTGTTATTCTCGGCGGTGCCGGAGTTTACGGATATCTTACAAAATTTGCCGGCTGCGGTGCAACCGTACCGCTTCTCGGATTCGGCTCACTTCTTGCAGAGGGTACAAAAGAAGCGGTTTTAAAAGAAGGCATAACCGGTATTATTACAGGTCCTCTTTCAACGGGTGCAGCAGGAATAAGCGCCGCCGCAATATGCGGAGTTATATGCTCTTTGCTTGTAAAACCGAAAGCAAAATAATCAGTTCAGTTTCTGTAAAAATCCACCTTGAAACCGTCTTTTTTCAAAGTGATAAAAGCAAGACCGAATTTAACTTTATCCGCTTTTTTATCCATCTCGGAGCCGAGAATTACGGGGCAGGACTGTATATTTTCGTTATCGTATTCGCTCCCCTTTTCAAAAACTCCGCTTATATGAACATGACCGCAAAGATAAAATTCGGGGTTTATGTTATCGGCTATCAGTTTAACCCAACGGCGGTAACGGGGTCTTTCTATATCAAAAGGCGGTTCCTGACAGTATGTAAACGGGCTGTGAACTATTACAATTCTGTGTGTTATTCCGTCTTCAAGATACTCTTTTGAATTTACAACTTCGTTTAAGAATTTTTCTTCATCTTCTCTGAAAATTTCACAGCAGACGGTATTTCCGTATTCTTCGTGAAAATCTGCTTTATCTTCACCTGTATCAAGA